>SLLU01000093.1 GCA_007133925.1 Candidatus Halarchaeoplasma halalkaliphilum
AAGAATCCATGCATAACCAAATCTACGAAAATGAAGTGTATGGGAACAACTGGGGTATCGCATTGGGCTGGAACAGTTTATATAATCGGGTGGAAAACAACACGGTCTACGACAATCATGAAAACGGTATCGAGATGTTCAGAGGTGCCAATGAAAACATCATTCGAAACAATGAGATATCCAGAGGTGAAATAGGTATCTTCAGTTGGCAAGCGGATGGGAATCTGGCGGACCATAACATCATATCTAACGCATCCCGATACGGGATCAATCTGGGCGAAGCAAACTATAACACGTATCAGTACAACAATGTTTCAGGATGTGATGAATCCGGGATCCACCTTTGGGATTCACACGGGAACCAATTGGTTGGGAATTTCATAAAAGACAACAGCCGGACCGGGATCGGTATTTTCAATTCAAGTGAAAATGTTGTTCACAGCAACGTTATTCATAACAATTCCGAAAATGGGGTTGGATTGGGAAACTCATATCTCAACAGCGTTTTGTATAACAGCATCTCGCATAGCTATTATGGGATGAACTTTTTCTTATCTAACCATAACAATGTAATAAATAACACCATATCCCATAACGAATATGGCATAAATCTACATGAATCCCACCACAACCGTATGGTAGGCAACGATGTCATGGAAAATGACATAGGTGTACATCTATCTTATTCCCATGAGAACGGGATCTACGGGAACATTTTATCACACAACTTTGAACGAGGTGTTAATCTACATGAATCCAGTATGAATACCGTAACGAATAACACCATTCACAACAACACCGACGGAGGTTTAAATTTGTACCTGTCCGATAGAAACCATATGGAGGGTAATTTTATATCAAACAGCAATTACGGTATTTTGATAGGGGAATCCATGTATAATGTGATATACGATAACTGGATATACAACTCGGTTTGGCATGGGATACGTATGTGGCATTCAAGGAACAATGCGATATACCAGAACAACATATCCGATAATTTCTCGGGCATCGAAATTCAGGAAGCAGAAGATAACATGATCGTATACAATCACATCTCGGATCATCCGCAAAACGGTATCCAGATATTCGGTTCAAACGGCAACGAAATATATCATAACTCCTTTGTAAACAACAATAATCACGCATGGGATGAAGGAAACAATATATGGGACAACGGCCATCCTTCCGGAGGTAACTACTGGGACACCCATACCTACCCTGACGAGTACGGCGGTGAAGAACAGAACAGACCTGGGCCGGACGGAATCGTGGATGATCCTTACCTGATCCCTGGAGGAGATGATCGGGACAGATACCCTCTGACTGCGGTCCCCACCCGGGTGGAATCCATACTGGAACTAGATGCACCGTCAGAGAGCAACGGCTGGCAGTTCGTTTCCTTACCGGTCATACCCGACGATACACATCTATCGGAGGCCTTGGAATCCATCCTGGGTAGTTACGATCGTTTGATGTATTACGATGCATCTGCCGGTGAATGGCTTACCTACGTCCCTGGCCGGGTAGAGCACTTCAATGTTCTGCATGAGTGGGATCACACCATGGGTATCTGGATACGTATGACCGAATATGCAGAACTATCCCTTTTTGGGAGGTTACCCACGGTAACATCACACGAACTGGTTCCCGGCTGGAACATGGTCGGCATGCCCGTAGGTTCCTCCGGTAATCATGGGTTACCAGAGGAAGTTTCTAGGATTGGCCACTTTGATGTATCTGAGGAATACAATCTTGCCTACACGGATGATGTACACGATTTTACCTTTGAACCGTGTCAGGGTTACTGGATATTCAACAACGGCGACGAGTCTGTGATATGGACCTTGGAGTATTGAATGCGGATACGGAAAAATTAATAACTATTTGTGACCATGTGAATCTACGGTGACAAAGATGTCAGCATTCAAGTTAGAAAGCCCGGCTTTCAAAGACGGGACAAAGATACCCAGGAAGTACGGTTACAAGGAACAGAACGTCAGCCCCCCTCTGAACATGGGAGGGGCGCCCCCGGGAACGAAGAGCCTTGCCCTGATCATGGACGACCCGGACGCCATGGCTCCCGCAGGAAAGGTGTGGGACCATTGGGTGATCTGGAATATAGCTCCGGACACGGAACAGATCGAGGAAGGAACTGTTCCTGAGGGTGCTACTGAGGGTAAGAACGATTACGGAGAGATCGGTTACGGGGGACCGGCTCCCCCTGACAGGGAACATACCTATGTGTTCGAGCTCTATGCCCTGGATGTGGTACTGGATCTTGAAGAGGGTGCCACAAAGGACCGGTTGAAGAGCACACTCAAGGGTCATACGCTGGAAAAGACCGTGCTGAGAGGTACCTATGCACCCTGATAACGGTGAAAGATCATGGATGAAATAAGATACATACCAACCATAGAGGGCAGCGGTCCCAGACAGATGGCCGTGGATGAGGCCATACTGAGGTGCTACGACAAGGGGTTATCACCCCCTACTCTGAGGTTCTTCAAGTTCTCACCATCCGCCATAACCATGGGCTATGCCCAGGATGTGGACGGGGTGATCCATACGGAAAGGTGCCGGGAACTGGGGATGCCCTACGTGAGGAGGATCACCGGAGGAGGAACGGTTTACCACGATCTTCAGGGCGAGATAACCTATTCCATAGTAACGGATATCATCCCCGGAGCCATAGAGGATAGTTTTCATCACCTTCTGAAACCAATAATAGACACCCTCAGGGATTACGATCTGGAAGCGGAGTTCAAGCCCTACAACGACATACTGGTGAACGGAAAAAAGATATCCGGCAGTGCTCAGAGGCGTGGAAGAAAGGGGATGCTTCAACACGGTACACTCATGTATGCCACGGACCTGAGCACCCTTGCCAGTATACTCAAGCTGGACATGGACAAACTGCGAGCCAGGGGCGCAAAGTCCTTTTTCGATCTGGTCACCACCATGGAGGACGAACTGGGCTGGAAACCGGAACCGGATGATCTCATAGGGGAGATGAAAGAAGCATACGGAAAACATCTGGGTGTAAAAATCGTTCCTGGTGCATTGAACGAACACGAGCTCCAGATGGCGGATGAACTTACATTGAAGTATTCCCACGAATCGTGGACATATAACCGGAAATGGAAGTGTTGAACCATGGACATAAGAGTATCCAGCGGCACCGCATCCCACCTGGAGTTGATCAAGAGTCGATCCCTGGAACCACCCACCACCGCTTACCTGCTCATCCCCGGAGCCCCATGCAGGGGCGGCTGTGTGTACTGTCCCCAGGCGTCCTCCGATGGAAAGTGGCTGTCCAGGGTTTCCTGGCCATCCTTCCGTATGGATGATATCCTAAATCCTCTGGAGAAATCAGACCTGCAGCGCATCTGTATACAATCTCCGGACGTGGATGGTTACGAAGAAAAGGTGATCCATGCCGTTCGAACCCTGGAAACCACCGGAAAGCCCGTTTCCGTTTCCGCACCCCCTCTACCCGAGGATGTATTGAAAGAGCTCAAAACGTGCTCAGTTGATCGTATGGGTGTAGGCATCGATGGGGTGACCGATGAGCTCAGGTCCAGGACCAAGAGAGGCTACGACCCCATGATATTCTGGGATTACCTCGGTGATACGATCCAGGTATTCGGTGAAGGACGGGTCACGGCCCACATGATCGTTGGCCTGGGAGAGGAACTGGAACACGTCGGCCATGCGGTACACAGGGCCTCTCGAATAGGTGCCAATGTCTCTCTTTTTCCCTATATGTTCGGTAAAAAAGAGGTGGACATAAGATACTACCGAAAGGCCCAACTGCTGAGCTACCTCATAGCCAGGGGGCACGGAGTTCACGAAGCCATATCCCTCACCCATAGTTATCCCCATGAGGTCCGGGAGTACGTGGAGAGCGGAGAACCGTTCAGGACCGCAGGCTGTCCGGGATGCAATAGACCGTACTACACCACAAGACCCGGAAAGGAACACAGGAATTACCCCAGGGAACCAACATGGGACGAGATAAGGAGAATCGAGGCGGATCTGAGATACTGACAACCATCAGTACCTATGACCGCATCGCCGACGATTTCAGAAAACACACCCTGGATGAAGGTGATCGGGATTACCAGGAAGCATTGCTCAGACGGACCATGGATATGCTCTGCCCCTCTCCCAGGATTTTGGACCTGGGGTGCGGTGACGGCAGGGATACCTCCTTTCTGAACTCTCTAGGTGCGGATGCCACCGGTCTGGATCTGTCACATTCCATGATTCGATTGGCCAGAAAAAATTATCCGGATTGCACATTCGTGCTGGGTGATATGAGACGTACACCCTTCCATGATGACACATTCCACTGCGTGTGGGCCAGTGCTTCCGTTATTCACATCCCCAAGAGGGAATTGAGTATGGTCGAAAGGGAGATACACAGGGTGCTGAGACCAGAAGGGATACTATCTTTCAGCTTCAAGGAGGGCACGGGGGAAGGATATCAAAATGACCCGTACAACGAACCCCGTTATTATTCATACTACACACTCCATGAGCTGGAGCAGAGGCTGTCATCTTTCAGATCGCTCTCCCACGAAACCTATCCCGGAGAGATCATGGGGAACAGGTTCACCCATTGCTGGCTACGCGCTCTATAAGAATATCCTGAAGGGACCCAGGAAGTAGCCCGCGGCCAGAGTTCCGCCTATGGCAAATACGAGTACCATGTAATTGATGGGATTCCATCTGAATATCTTGGCACCGTCCAGGGGTCCTATGGGCAACAGATTGAAACCCCCTATGAACAGGTTCACGAAGGCAACGAAGGCCAGTATCCACCACGCCCATATATCCATCACAAGGAGGGCATAGGATCCCAACAAGAAAAGGGTGCCTATGATCCAGTTGGTGGCCGGACCGGCGGCGCTTATCTTACCATTCTGTTCTTTGGTTATGTACCCGCTTATGACCACCGCCCCCGGGGCTGCGAAGACAAAGCCGAACAGGCTGAAGACCAGTGCCATCATCAATCCGAAATTCCACATCCTGAATTCCGCCCAGCAACCGTATTTTCTGGCAAGGTTACGGTGGGCGAATTCGTGGAATATGAATGCGGTGCCCACGGCCAGAGCGGATATGCCGAAGACAAAAGGAAAGTTTGCTAGATTTATCCCGCTCCGCCCACCGGAGAAGCTGATAGCGAAGGCAAGGCTCAGCACGAAGAAGGCTATGAATAGTTCCTTCTTCTCCCTTTCACTCATGGCGTTACTCTGCGGTCCTATGGTTATGGTGTATTCATGCATGGTCTCTCATCTCCTTTCTGAACCTGTTGGAAAGGTCCTTTATCATGTCCTTTTCATGGTATCCATCCCCTAAGGC
>SLLU01000146.1 GCA_007133925.1 Candidatus Halarchaeoplasma halalkaliphilum
ATCTTCAGTGGTTCGTCCATGGAATCCACCTGGATCTGGAATTCATGGTTATCTCCGGTGGTGAGGAGTGACTCCTGATCTCTGAGCATCACGGAGGTCTGGCGATTGATTATTCCCGGGAGGTTTAACATCCCCCAACCCTCCCGTCTGTTGGGGATGGCTGCCGCGTCAAGGTCGATGGCGGAGTTGATCATCAGGGCTTTCACCATGGCGGGGCTGGGTCTGGTCCCGTAAACATCCTCGTAATAGTCAACGATCACCGCGGCACCCCCTGCCACAAGGGGGGTGGCCATGGAGGTTCCGGACATCCATTCATATCGGCTGTCCTGACTGTATATGTTACCGGAAGAAACCAGCGGAGAACTTGTGGACAGTATCGCCCTACCCGGTGCCACTATATCCGGCTTAACACGGGAATCATCTGTCCAGCCCCGGGAACTGAAATCGACCACCGTGTAAGGCTCAACGGTGTTGACACTGCCGCCATGACTGGTCGCGTCCGGCATGTAAGTACCGGTGGCACCCACGGTTATCACGTTCTTTGCATTTCCCGGACTGCCTATGGTTCTGAGACCCGGACCACCGTTACCCGCGGCTGCAGTGATTATCATCCCATCATGACCCCATCCGTTTGGGTCCGAATCCCTGGTGGCCCTATCGTAATCCGAATCGATGGTGAAGTAAACACCGCTTCCACCGTAGCTCCACGAGTTTGAGTGGACGTACACACCTCCTTCCACCTTGGCATTTCTCAGTATCTCGTAATCTTCATCGGGACCCACCCAGGCCCCTCCGTCGGTAAAGACCTTCTGGGCGAAAATGTTTGAACCGTATGCCAGACCCTGGGAAACGTAATAGGGTCCGTGACCTGCGTATACCGTTCCCGTACCACCATAGGTATCACCTGCCATGGACCCGGTACAGTGTGTACCGTGGCCGTGGCCGTCTGCCCAGTTACCGTCACCCGCAAAGGCGTGCCCGCCGATCACCCTGCCGGTGAAATCCGGGTGACCCGCATCCCCTAGTGTACCGTCACCCAGGCCGGTGTCCACCAGGCCCACCACAACGCCCTCTCCCGTGTATCCGATCTGATTAACAAAGGCACCGTGGTCCCCGTGTTCCCTGTATGGAGTAGATGGGCTACCGGAACTCCAGTAACCACCCACCAACTGGGATTCCAATTCGCTATCGAGTGTGGGTTCCATGCGGGGGTATATGAGTATGACCTCTTCCAAAAGGGCCATGGCTCGAACCGTGTTCATATCGTACACATCCGCCGAGACCCTGTGTGTAAAAGGCAGTATACGAACATTTTCAGCGCCCATCATGGAATTGACCCTTTGAGCGGTACTGAGTTCGTATCCCGGGACCACGTCCATGATGATGCTGCCAGGAACCACATCCGGGCCTATCTTGTATTCCCAGGGGTGATGAGTTATGTACGAAACGTAGAACATATCTGAGATCTCGTGGTAGAGCCCGTGTTCCATCCAAACCACGTAAGAATTATCCGGGACGTACCTTATGACCCGTACACCCATGGATTCCAGTTCCGAACGCCATCGGGGGTTCACCGGGCCAGGGGTGCTCAGTACGTACAAACCTTCTCCGTAGGCCCCTTTATCCGTGGATTCCAGGGTGGAGAGGTCCATGGTATGTCCGTTCAAAGATACGGTTCCGGATCCCCTGTAAACCGTTAAGCCGTTAAGGGTGCTTCGGGAATCGACCTCAACAACGGCATATCTCCCGTAGGTATCAAGAACATTCATGCCTTCCAGTAAAGATAGATCGCCCTGGTGTACTACTATAACAATTTCATTCCCTGAATCATCCACCACACGGGATGAAAATACAAGGGACGTGCATATCATAAAGATCATGACCATACTGACGGTCGCAGAAATTCCTTTCATTTGCTTCACCATTTCTCTTTTTGAACGAAAAAAGCGCATATCATATGTCAGCGAACCGAACGTATTAAAACTTTAGGGGACATGATGTTTTTGACTGAATAATCAGTTTTAAAAAGAAAAAAGAAAGAAAGGGGTTTGTGTTCACTGCTTCTTTTTGTGGTAAACCAGCACCGCAAATACCAGGGCTGCACACATCAGGAGGAAAGCGAATCCCGGGGAATCTTCGTCATCGTCTCCGTTGTCTCCGTTGTCTCCGTTATCTCCGTTGTCTCCGTTATCTCCGTTGTCTCCGTTGTCTCCGGGATATTCCGCATAGGGACCTGCCATATCGACCTCCATTTTATCCTCGTCGTAAGCGGTCACCGAATGGATCATCAATGCATCAGGCTCCCCCACGTGTTCCAGGGCAAAGAGTATGGTCAGCGTATCGGAACCCGCACCGGACACGGTCGTGGGGACATCGGGATTACCGTGTCCCCCTCCGTTGTAAGGACGAAAAGAGGTCATGTGACATTCGCCATCTTCGTAATAGATAATGAAGTAACCTTCACCGTCATCCACAAGTTCGATATTATAGATGATATTTGGTTGATCCACGATGGCCCCCTTGACGGTCAAGGTAACCGTTATCAAGCCTCCGCCTTCGGAAACTTCCACGCGGGTGATATCTATGTTCGGGTTCTCCACGTACTCGAATGTGTCATCGTCCACGAATCTCATCACGTCGCCTTCGGGGTCCGTGACCACATCGTTGTACTGGGCACTTGCCAGCCCCGGTATTGCAAGAAACAACGCCAGGGCCATCAACACTACAAAGCATTTCTTATAAATCATGTTAAAACACCTTTTTTCATTCCATCAAAGCCAGGGATTATATATACTTTTTGTAAATATATGCGGTATGTCCCATATCATAAAAAAAAGAAAGAAAGGGTTTGTGTTCACTGCTTCTTTTTATGGTAAACCAGCACCGCAAATACCAGGGCTGCACACATTAGAAGAAAAGGGAATCCCGGGGAATCATCATCTTCATCACCGGTATCCTTCTTTGGTATCTCGTGAGGCAGGGGTTCGGCCTCGTCCATGTAGGTCTCCAGCTCCTCTGCGGCATTCATGAAGTATTCGAAGGTTTCCACGCGGGAGATGTACAGGTAGGAAGGGTTACCGATTTCTTCCAGGGCAAAGCTGACGGATAGTTTGCTGGTGCCAACACCGGTAGCCGCAAGCTCCAATACCTCATGTCCGACACCCCGTTCCAACCGGCACTCACCGTTACTGTAAATTATACCTCCGCTAACGTGAGCACCATCCAATACCCCTCCGTCGTGTATCCATATGTAGTAATGGATATCCGGGGAGGAGGTTATGGTACCTTTAACCGTTAGGGAGACGGTAACCATACCGTCCTTCTCTGACATCTCCGCCTTAACGATGTCCACATTGGGTCTCTCGACCCCCTCTATCCGGTCTGTGTAGGTCTCCAGGACCACATCCCCCTGGGGATCCTGTACCACATGGCTGTGCTGTGCCCCGGTCAGTCCCGGGACCAGTAGCAGTATAGATACCGCTACCACTATGGTTCCATAGATCTTCTTTTTCAGATTTTTCACCTTGAACCTAGACAGGAAGTACGGGTGGATATAAACCTTGTTCTCGGGGGGTAAAGATGAGTGGCTATTCACCAACCTTCCGGTAGTTTGTTACCCCTTTCCAGGGAGGCGAGTATATCGTCCTTCATGTGGAGTGCCGCCTGACGCGATGCCTTTGAGTACTCCAGAGGACCGTATTCCTCGGAATAGGGAGGTCTTCCGTGGGCGAATATTATACCCCTGGAGGAGTTCACCACGCCTCCGTATCCGTCCTGGTTGAAACAGGGGAGTATATCATCGGCGGTACCGCCCTGGGCACCGTAACCGGGTATGAGGAATACTGCTTTTTTCATGATCTCCCTCAGTACCTGGGCCTCCCGGGGGTAGGTGGCACCCACCACGGCACCCACGGAGGAGTAGCCCTTCTCTCCCACCAGTTCTTCGCCCCATCGGTCTATGAGTCGGGCCGCGATCTCGTACACTTTTCCGTTGCCCTCCACGGTCCTGTCCTGGAGTTCGCCGGATGATGGGTTGGACGTCTTATCCAGTATGAATATCCCTTTACCGTAGGTTTTACAGGCCTCCAAAAAGGGCCGGATGCCATCGGAACCCAGATACGGGTTCACCGTTATCATATCCGTATCGAAAGAGTAGGCCGAACTCCCGTCCACCAGATCCACCTCACCGAGATGAGCCCTGGCGTAAGCTTCCGCTGTACTGCCGATGTCGTTCCTTTTTACATCGCCTATGACCAACAGCCCCTTTTCCCGGGCATATCTCACGGTCTCCTCGTAGGCCTTTATGCCGTGGCTCCCGTACTGCTCGTAAAATGCCACCTGGGGCTTTACGGCGGGTACGATGTCCTTTATATCGTCGATTATGGCCCTGTTGAACTCCTGGAAGGCAAATCCCACCGCCTGGAACGGGTCCTCTGTCTTTTCCGAAGCAGCCACCCTAACGTGCTCCGGTATCATGTTTATCCTGGGGTCCAGCCCCACCACCGACGGATTCCTTTTCTCGTCCACGGCCCTCAGTAAACGGTCTGCAAGGTTTTTTTTCATTTACTCACCTGTTTAGGTTCTACAGGATTATTTATTGGTTCTTTAATGCTTCGGATGAAAAGGGGGGTTATACTCACAAGACATGCTCTGATCAAAAGAGAATAAGAAAAAGGGAGGGAGGGTGATTATCGTGAGGGGCGAACACTTGCACGGTCGTACATATGCATATGCATGCACATGTTAATAAACCTTTCTGAGGAAACGCTGATTTTCGGGGGTTCAAGGTGCGTTCGGAGGCGGTGAAGATATGGAATAAGACACCTGTATTCGCCACATTCCCGGAGGATCCCGGACCGTGAATGCACCGGATGTTCAAAGACGGTTTCGAATTCCCCTATGGACAAGGCTGGGAGCGAAGTAAATATATACTGGAGTATGTTTTATCTGTTACATTCGGTGAGCTGAATGCTCTAAGTGACCATTGGTTTGGACCGAGCTTTCATAGCTGTGAGGATAGGACCTGTGGGGTAGTGATGGGTTTGTCGGTGTGATCTTAATATAGGATGAAGATTTTAGCAAAGAGCTCAAAAAAAAGATAGCTGAACATTATCGTTGAATTTGTTAGATCAGAGAGTATACTAAAAGTGATGATGATGAGACTGGTAATAGATACAAATGTTATTTTTTCAGCATTACTAAAAGATGGAAAAACAAGGGAGATCCTTATGAGGGATGACATTGAAACCTATGTTCCTGAATTTTTCTTTAC
>SLLU01000100.1 GCA_007133925.1 Candidatus Halarchaeoplasma halalkaliphilum
AAGAGGACGGAAGTGAGCAGGTACAGGAAGACCCATCGGGGCGCTAAAGGAGTCATCACCATAAAGACCAACGAAAGGAACGGTCAGGTAGTGTGTGCCCGGGTGGTGGAAGAGGATGACGAGATCATGCTCATGAGCATCAAAGGCATGGTCATCCGCACCATGGCCAGGGAGATTAGCCTTCAGAGCAGGAACACCATGGGCGTGAGGGTCATGAGGCTCAAAAAGGGCGACAAGCTCATCGCCATGTCCAAGGTGATCGGTGAGGAAGAAGAGATCGCGGAGGAGGAAAATTCTTTATCCGAGTGAGCATGGTGGTATCCTCGATTGGGCGCGTGGCCTAGCCCGGACATGGCGCTGGCCTTCTAAGCCAGATATCACGGGTTCGAATCCCGTCGCGTCCGCTTTTTCCATAAGCGGGTTACGAAAAGTTCGGCAGAACTTTTGGTTGAATCCGCTAAACTTGCTTTAGCGGGTAAGAAGAATGTGAGAACATTCTTTGGCGTCCGCTATATCATTTTTATGATTAGAGGGTAAGAAGAACGTGAAAACATGCTTTGGTGTTCGCTTTTTCAGGAGTACCGGAAGTGGTCTCGAACGTATATCAGATAGATCAATGCCACGGCCCCCAGGAAGAGGGGGATGCCGTGGGCCTGAAGCAGGTCCATGATCATACCCATGGTGATGAGAACGAAGGCGGTCTTCCATGCCCTGCGTTTAAGGGACAGCACACCGAAGGCGGCGATGAGACGTGTTGCCGCTATGAAGAGGTATATGATACCCAAGGCGTAGTTACCTATATCGGCCACCACGGGGTCGTATCCCGAGAATGGTCCGGAAGGATTCCCCGGGCCCAGGTACCCCTGGGCCATGGAGAAAGCTACAAGTGCGTAAAGTATCAGATATATACCGAGGAGTATCACACCCGCAGGTCTGTACCTGGCCATGGGAAGTACTTATGGGGCAGGTGGTTAATCAACCTTCGTGCTCCAGGCATCCAAAAAGTCTAAAAAGGGCTTCAACCTACCATTGATTCCCCAATGGGGGTATAGGGTAACTCGGCATCCTCACGGGCTCCAGTTACGTGGAATGATCGCCAATCGGGTTTGCTGACCGGTTTTCATCGGTGTGATGAATAACTGGAGCGGTGACCCGTAACGGAACACGGTGGGTAGCTCCCTCCGTGGAAGAAACCCGTTGATCGGGGTTCAAATCCCCGTGCCCCCATTCACTTTGTGAACGTGGCCACTACACGGAAGGGATAGTTATCAACCGTACAGTTTAAATATATCTCAGCATACTATTGATGATCGATAAGATGTCCGTAAAGATAGTAAAAACCAAAGGTGTGGTTGGGGGTGCACCGCGAATAGATGGTACAAGGGTCCAGGTGGCCGATGTTGCTCAGTACTATACCGAGTTAAATTGGAGCATCGAAAACATATCCGCGGAATTGGATCTGACACCGGATCAGGTTCTGGAAGTGCTCAAATACTATTACGAACATCCCAAAGGGATACGGGAGATGATCAGGTCTAAAAAAGCGGAGACCGCTTGATGAGCGAGATATCCCTATTAGTTGATGAAAATATGCCCCTTTTTTATAGACCGATTAACTAGTTAATAATGCGCATCACTATAACAACTGAGTGAATCCTCCCCCAGCCAAGTCAGGGGGCTTCTAGAGAAGTTTAACGGACATCTTACGACACCATCCTTATTCTCTGTAGCGTATCAACAACACCATTACATTCTATTCCCGTTAAAACGGTTTCGAGCATACCTGATTTACGTGCAATATTCAAAGCACCGTTCATATCCGCATTTAAGTGCCTACAGTTTTAGGTATTGAATAAAGGAATATCTCCCCATGGCCCGCTTCAGACCGGGCCCTGGCCTATCCTAGATGACAGTGTGTGGACAAAGGTTTCCACCGTATCCACGGAGGACTCCAGTCGATCCGGGTGTATCTTGTCGGTGGTGTCGTCCTCGGTATGGTGCCATCTGGCTATGTCAGGGTAAACGTTGCTTTTCACCGGTACCCGGGAGATGAAGTTCATTATCTTGTGGCCCGGGTTCATCTTCTTGGAGTTGGCCCGCATGAGGGATACCGCCCGCATCTTCCGGTTGAGAAATTCCTGGACGTCCGTGGCACCGCCCCACATCTCTTCGTATGGGAGTTGATTACTCTCCAGGGATTCTTTCAGTATCTCCAGGAGCGCCGGGTCGCAGCGCTTCTTGGGTATCAGTCCGATGCCATTGGTGAGGAAATACACTTCCCCCCGCCCCACCATGTCCATGTTCAGTATGTACGTTCTTTCCAGGTCTATCTCATCCCTGTGCTTCTCCACCCATCCCCGGGAACCGAACAGTCCGCTTTCCTCGGCTGCGAAACAGCATATATCCACCCTCATGTTCAGCCGGGATTCCTTTATACGCCGGGATACCTCCAGCATGGTGGCGATCCCCGAGGCGTTGTCATCGGCACCCAGGGAATAATTAGAACCGAACAGGTCCGTCATGTAAAAAACCATGATGAGGAGTGGTACGTAGTTCACCAGGGTGAACACAAAGAAGAACCACCATACGTACACCCAGGTTCCTTGAAATCCCGAGAACAGGTCAAAGGGATAGTAGAGTCCGTGGAAGATCAGTACCACTAGGAGGCCCATGGGCGAGATCAAGGTGAGGAACGGTGTTATGGCACCCCGGAGTTCCTGGTACCTGGTGAACCACTTGGGCACCACCCGAGCACTGTCGTAGTGTCCGCACAGGATCAGACGGTGTTCCTTTTCGGGATTCAGGGTGGCGATGATGTTCTCGGACTTGGTCCTGGCGATCTTGAGTTCCATCTTGGGCATGATCTTGTACAGGAAGGCGAACAATCCCAGGAATGCCATGGCCACCAGGAATGTGTTTATCCACAGTGAGGATGCCAGCAGGAGGATGAATATGGCGAAGATCAGCAGCCATTTGGATACGAGGTATGCGGTGGAAGATATGTATTCAGTTGGCTCTCGTTGTACCTCATAGCCTAGTTCCCGGAACCACCGGGTTATCTTTTCCTGGGCCCTCCTTTCCTCGGCGGTCCCACCGTACCTGTGCTCTTTGGCCAGTTCCTTGAGATGCTCGAAAGCCTGCATGGTTATTCCCTCGGTTATAATGCCCAAACCAATTTAAAGGTGATGGGAACGGTGCATGGCGGAGCATTGTTAAATATGCACGGCCGGATAGCCCTCGGATGAAGATAGGTTACCCCTGTATCAACAGGACCCTGGACTGCACCTGTAGCGGAACCTTCAGACTGGACTCCTACTCGGATGCCAGATTGATCCACAAGATAGAGCAAAATCTGGCCTGCCTTCAAAGGATACTGGAGTTCAACGTGGAGAGGGGGATCCTGTTCTTCAGGATAAGCTCGGACTTGATACCCTTCGCATCCCACGATGTAAACCAACTGGATTGGAAAGAGTACTTTGCAGACGGGCTCGTGGGTATCGGGAATTTTGTGAAACAAGGGGATATCAGGATCTCCATGCACCCGGATCAATTCATAGTGCTGAATTCAAAAAGGGAAGATGTTTACCGGAGGAGCGTCAGGGAACTGGAGTATCACGGGGATGTGCTGGACAGTATGGGATTGGATGGTACGGCAAAGGTTCAACTTCACGTGGGTGGAGTGTACGGTGAAAAGGAGAGAAGCAAGGACCGGTTCGTGGAGAGATATTTGAAACTGGAGCCAGGTATCAGGGAAAGACTGGTCATCGAGAACGATGACCGGTCCTATACTGTCAGGGACTGCCTGGATATACACGGGAGGACGGGCGTGCCCGTGCTTTTCGATTACTTCCACCACACACTGAACCATGGTGGAGAAGAGCTAAGGGACATACTGGAGGAGGTCACGGGTACTTGGAAGAAAAAGGACGGTGTGCCCATGTGGGATTACAGTTCCCAGATGCCCGGAGAAAGGAAGGGACGACACGGGGAACATTTGGGCATCCATGATTTCCGGGAATTCCTCAAAAAGACAAAGGGCTTCGATTTCGACCTCATGCTGGAGATCAAAGATAAGGAAAAAAGCGCACTGGCGGCCCTGGACCTGCTCTCCAGAGAATCCTGACAAAACATTTAACGCTGTCCCTCCCTTTTGACCATTCCATGATATCAGGTTCGTCTTTGAAAAACAAGGTCGCAATAGTAACCGGTGCCAGTCAGGGGATAGGCAGGGAGATCGCAGTGATGCTGAATCGGGAGGGATGCAAGGTGGTCCTGTGCTCCAGGGATGAAGAGAAGTTGAAGAAGGCTGTGGAGCTTTTGAAGCACAAGGAAAACTCTCTCATGGTCCCCGGGGATGTGGGGGTGGAGGAGGATGTGAAAAGGGTGATGACAAAAACCCTGGAAAGGTTCGGCGGCATAGACATACTGGTGAACAACGCCGGAGTCATACGGTACGGTGACATGGAGGATTATTCCACGGAAAACTACAGAGTGACCATGGAGACCAACGTTGACGGTATATTCTACGCGACCCGGGAGGCGCTGCCCCACATAAGAAGGGCAAAGGGAAACATAGTGTTCATAGGCAGCTTCGATTCCAATCATCCCAGGTCCTTCAATCCCATATACGCGGCGTCAAAGTGGTGGGTGAAGGGGTTCGCCCACAGCATAGAAGCCATATACGGAAAGGAAGGAGTGGGTGTTACACTGGTGAATCCGTCGGAGGTCAGGACTGAGATCCCTTCGGAGGAGGGTACCCCATACAGGAACAAATACAGCGAAGGAGAGGTTTTGGAGCCGGAGGAGGTGGCGGAAACCGTCCTCTTCGCTCTGAAACGATCCGGGAACGCCACCCTGAGCCAGATCGATATATACAGGAGGAACAAGCTGGGCGATTTCTTCTGAGTAGGGCGATCATTCCTCCATATCAGGATCCTCGAAAAGCCTCAGATCTTCTTCGTCCAACTCATCATCGAAGAGTGTGAGGTCCTCATCGTCCTCTGTTTCGTCCTCGAAGAAGTCCTTCTCATCCAAGATCTCTTCCTCTTCTGGAACGCTCTCCTCCTTGGACCTGCGTTTGGATAGGAGTATGATGAGCACCAGCACGATCAGTATGAGAAGTATCAACCACCAGAATCGCTGGAGGAAGCCTTCCTCGGCAGGTTCTTCCGGGTCATCGGGATCGGGTTCAACAGGTTCTTCATCTTCTTCAACGATGACCGTGACCGAGGCGCTCCTGTCATCACTGGATATCTCAAATG
>SLLU01000073.1 GCA_007133925.1 Candidatus Halarchaeoplasma halalkaliphilum
ATTTGAACTGTATTAGGGAAGCCATCGGAGGGATTTGAACCCCCGACCTGCTGGTTACAAGCCAGCCGCTCTTCCAGCTAAGCTACGATGGCGAGTGGAACGAGCCATGGGAGCTTGTTGGAATTATCACTTGTCAATTCCGACTAAGCTACGATGGCGAATGGAATGAGACTTCGTAGTTTCTTGGAGCTTTTGGGTTCCGAGTGAGCTACGATGGCGAATGGAATGAGGTATCGTAGTTTCGTGGAAATTCCTTTCGCAGCGAAACTACGGCCGCTTCTTGAATCCGAAGGGATACGGGGATCGAAGATAAATTTTGCCCCTAGAACTCACATCTCGTTCTGATGGAGTTCCAGGTGATCGCTCTCTATCTCAACCAGTGCCTCGAAGAATTCCTTCAGGCGGGGTTCCACAGCCTCTTCGGCGAACTGCCGGTAGTGATCGATGGCCCGGGATTCCCGTCCATGGGCCTCCTTCACGTTATCCATGACAGTTTCAGAGCATTCTTTGGAATCCTTGGAGATCTTGGGAAGGTCTATCTTCAGGAATTTGCAGATGGCCTCGGCGTGCTCGGATTCCACCTTGGCAAGTCTCTTGAACATGCCCTGAGTTCGGGGTCCGTCGGCGTTCCGGTAGGCACAGAAATAGAATGAAGCGTTACTCACTTCCAGTTCCAGGGCCCTTTCCAGGTTCTCTTTCGATCTAGGGGTGAGCTCTATATCCGGTTCAACATACTCCTCTCCGGGTTTCAGGAACTCCTTGTCAGCACCGCAAAATGGACAATCAGTGGGCGGTTCCTCACCCAGGTAGGTTTCACCACAGATCCAACATCTGTATACTTTCAACATTTTTTTAACACCAACCGTGGCAATCCGTCCAAGGATAAAAAATTAACCCATGGAAAACTTTATTATCTACGTATTCCTAACTAATATTGAGTAATACAAACCCTCCGTTTTAGGAGTGGTCGAAAATTCAAAAAAGGGGGAAAGTGTTAAATAGTGTCATACATATTACAATTTAGTCCTACATCAGACGCAGAAAACCCCCGAAATTAGTATTCCGCGTATGACAAACCGACAAACAAGGTGCACTGGCCATGGAAAAGAAAATATCCCTAAGGGTATCCGAAGAGGATCTGGACGTGATCGACCAATACATAAGTCAACACGATTTTCCAAATCGATCTGCCTTCATAAGGGAGGCGGCTTTGGATTACATCGAGCGTATGACCCTCCACGAGGGCCACACCGAGATACCCGCCAAGATATCACTTAACAAGAAGATCAGAAACCTGATCCACTATCTCATAGCCATGGGACATTACGAATCCTGGGATGCCGCCATAAAGGATCTGGTGAAAAAAGGATTGTTGAACGAGAACCTGGAACATCTGAAGAGACAGTACGATATCATAGGGGATATAAGCGGACAGGTGGAGAACATACTTGAAGTTCAGAGGAAGCAGGAACGCAAGTACATGACAAAATGATGATGTAAGACTTTGACACCCCCCGTGTCAAAAATCCGAACAGTACCGGAGGAAACAAATGAAACCAAGCGAAGAAACAGACGGACGCGAAGAAAACCTGGAAGGAACCGCTCAGGACATACTATGTGAACTGTTGTATAATATAAACACATATGTTGTCGGAGTCGGTGGATGTGGATGCAATACCGTGGAGTATATCTCCAAACAGGGCATGAACAACGTGAAGACCATCGGGATAAACACCGATAAGAAAGTGCTTGAAAGCCTGGATGTGGATCGGCAGATGCTCATCGGCAAGGACCTGGTCAACGGGGCCGGAACCGGAGGCGACCCAAATCTCGGAGAGAGAGCGGCCAAGGTCAACGAGGCCCAGATACTCAAAGCACTGGATGGGGCCCACATGGTCATAGTTGTGGCAGGCCTAGGAGGAGGAACCGGTTCAGGGGCCTCCAAAGTGGTTGCGGATCTTGCAAGAAGGAACGGAAAGCTCGTGGTATCGTACATGATAATGCCGTTCTCGGTCGAAGGAGCCCGTTACAGCGCTGCAAAGAAGCACCTGGAAGAGATATCCCTTCTTAGCAATACGACCACCGTATTCGAAAACGACAAGGCGTTGATAGTCGCCGGCAAGAAGCCCATGTCTGAGGCTTTCGAAGTCGCCAGCAGGATGCTTCACAACGTGGTGAAGCGTTTAAAAATGGACTATATAGCGGAATTTTTCCATGAATTCGGTCTTGATGAAACAAACATGTCTGAAACCCTTTACGAAGACGAGATTGAAGAGAATTTTCAAGAGGCACCCATAGTTGAAGAGCCCCCAGTCATCGAAGCCCTGAAATATGTGGAAGATGACAACAAACCCTATGAGATCAACCTGGATTCGTTCCTAGAGAACTACCAGCGATGATTCTCTTCCCTCTCTTTTTTTTATTTATCGATATTTTCAGAGAACCACAGGCACAGTAGTTGCGATCATTTTAATGTCAAATAGATAATCTATCATTTCTCACGGATGCTCGACTTCGACGATAGTCTTGATTCCGCCCCTGATGTTCCAATCCCCTTTTACCGTTATATGCCGGGGTTGGAGCACTTCGACGAGGTCATTAAGTATCCTGTTCGTTGCCGCCTCGTGATAGATCTCTTTGTCCCTGTAAGCAACCATGTAATACTTCAGGGATTTCAGTTCGATTAGAGATCTGTCCGGTATGTAAGTGATGGTTATCTCAGCAAAGTCGGGCTGATCCGGTCTATCCGGGCAGAGGCAGGTGAACTCAGGGATCTCTATATGAACCCGGTAATCCCTGTATGCATCCTTGTTGGGTATGGTTTTGAGCAGTTCCTTGTCCATTGTAAGGGTGTAACAGCCAGGGGGATTTAATGTTTCTTCTCTTTTTGGAACACGGTTGCAAAATATATATAGGAGAGAGGCACTACCACCCTTTCCCGTACCCAAGAGGAATAATAATGAAAACGGCATTGATAGCATTAGGGGGCAATGCTCTTCTACGTCCCCACGAAAAAGGTACTATAAATGAACAGTACAAACATATGCAGAACACATGCCGGATACTGGCAGATATGATCCAGGAGGGTTACGAGCTAGTATTGACCCATGGAAACGGCCCCCAGGTGGGGAACATACTGCTTCAGAACGAGTACGCAACAAAGATCGTACCCTCAATGCCCCTTGACATATGCGTGTCCCAGTCCCAGGGCCAGATAGGATACATCTTTCAGCAAACCCTATCCAACGAACTGAGGGAAAGGGGAGTGGAAAGGTCCATCTGCAGTCTGGTCACCCAGGTACTGGTTGACAGAGACGATAAGGCCTTTGAGGATCCCACCAAGTTCGTGGGGCCTTACTATCCCAGATCAGAGGGTCCCAAATTGAAGGGGAGGGGTTGGCATATAAAGGAAGCCGAGGGAGGAAAATACAGACGAGTCGTCCCCTCACCCACGCCGAGAAAGATAATAGAATCATCCGTGATAAGGGATCTTGTGTTCAGCGGGAATGAAAAGAACATAGTGATCGCGGCAGGGGGAGGCGGTGTTCCCGTCGTGGAGAGAGATGGGAAATATCTGGGGGTAGAAGGGGTCATAGACAAAGACCTGGCCAGTGCCGTTTTGGCGGCAGATATAAACGAGACTTTTCTCATAATGCTCACACGGGTGAACAAGGTGTGCATCAACTTCAACAAAAAGAGCGAAAGGAGCATAGATACCATGGGGGTGGAAGAAGCAAAGAGGTACCTTGAGGAAGGACATTTTCCCCCGGGAAGCATGGGTCCCAAGATACGGGCTTCCATCTATTTCCTGGAGCGTAGCGGGGAAAAGGTGTTGATCACCTCGCCGGAGAGGCTGTCAGCCGCCCTGGAGGGAAAGGATGGTACGTTCATCAAAAGGGACAGCGAGTAGGATAACAGACGTGTCCGAATCGGTCATACGGGAGATGACCAGAAAGGCGGATAAATTCGGAGCCGTGAATCTCTCCCAGGGTTACCCGGGCTACGACCCTCCTCGGGGAGTGCTGGAAGCTGCAAGGGAAGCCCTTTCTTCGTGGGACCGTAATCAATATTCCATAACATGGGGATGGAAGGGTCTCAGGGAAGAGATATCCCGCTCGTTCGTTGAAGACAGGGGTGTGTACCCGGACCCTGAAAGAGAGGTAACCGTGACCTGCGGCACCAGTGAGGCCATCATATCCACCATACTGGGACTGGTGGATCCGGGGGACGAGGTGCTCGTATTCCAGCCTTTTTACGAGAACTACATACCGGCCATTAGGTTCGCCGGAGGTATTCCAGTGATCAGCGAGATAGGAAAAGATATGAAGATAGACATGGAGGACCTGGAAAACAAGATCAACCATAAAACGAAGATGCTCTTGCTGAACACACCCCACAATCCGTCGGGCAAGGTCTTCCATAAAAAGGATATCCGAACCCTGTGGGAACTCTGCAGGGACAATGACACATACATACTCTGCGACGAGATTTACGAGAAGATCGTGTATGACGGTGAGCATTTCTCACCCCTTCAAATCAAAGAAGCCCGGGGAAATACCATAGTTGTCAGCGGCATATCCAAAACATACTCCCTGACCGGTTGGAGGGTTGGTTACGTCGTGGCGGAAGAGGAGATCACCAGAGCCATCAGAAAGGTGCATGATTACGTCACCGTGTGCGCTCCCACCCCATTTCAGATCGCCGCGGTGGCGGCCCTTGGCACAAAAAAGGAATACTACCAGGATATGGTCAACTACTACAGAAGATCCAGGGATTTCATGTACGGGGCCCTGAAGGAGATAGGTTTGGACCCCATCCTGCCCCAGGGGGCCTACTACATGATTACATATTTTGACCGGGAAGACATGGATGACATACGATTCGCGGAGAGACTGGTAAAAGATATTGGTGTTGCAGTGGTACCGGGCTCCAGTTTCTACAGCTACGGGGGTAAAAACATGATCAGGTTCTCGTTTTCGCCACCGATGGAAGAACTAGAGGAAGCGGTAAAACGCATGAGAAAGGGGTCAGGAACGCTTTTTTAACAGTTCTCCAGGTCGTCTGAACTCTCCGGCCCAGTATAGAACCAGGTCACTTCTATCAACACCCGTTTTGAGCGCCGAACAGGACAGTACAGGACCGATGAACCATACGTGATCACCTATGAGTATGTCCTTCTCCACACGACATTCCATGGTTATGGGGAATTCCGCTATACCCCTGGTGGATATCTTGGAACTCTCCTGGGGGGTGAGGTTGAACTCCTTGAACTTGTTCACTTCACTTCCCGACACAGTACCACATCCCATGACGGCCTCCATATCTTCCGAACACGGGACGTTGACGGTGAACTCCGGGTTGTCCCTTAAAAGGGAGAATGAATGTCTTGAGGGTGCTATGCCTATGCCTATGTAGGGAGGCTCAAAGGAAAAGACATGGACCAGGGCCACGGTGATGAGATTGGTGTTTTCACCTCTGCCCGTTCCCACCACCACCGTTGGAAAATGGGGGAGCAACCTCAAACCTTCTTTTTCCGAGATGTTATTCTTCATCGGGTTATTATCATAAAAGGGGGTAATTAAGTTTTACCCTTCAAAACATTTATATCCCTTGCTTTTTTGATTAACATCCATGATAGAGAGACCCAGGGGAACCAGGGATATGTTCCCGGAGGAGATGGAAAAAAGAAGGTCCGTGGAGAACACTTTGAGGGACGTTGTTGAGAACTTCGGCTACGGTGAGATAATGACCCCCTCCTTCGAACATACCCGGCTCTTCATGGAAAAGTCCGGTCCCAACATAGTTGACGAGATATACGCCTTTGAGGACAAAGGGGGAAGAAAGATCGCCCTGCGGCCGGAGTTCACCGCATCCGTTATGAGGATGTACCACGAGGGTATGAGGGAACGGCCAAAGCCAGTTAAATTGTACTACTTCGGATCCGTATTCAGGTACGAGAGGCCCCAGTCGGGAAGATACAGGGAGTTCTGGCACTTCGGCACGGAACTCATAGGACCTGACACACCCATGGCCGACGCTGAGAACATCGCCCTGGCCCATGAATGCCTAAGGAAATTGGGGCTGGATGATTTCGAACTCAGGTTGTCCAATCTGAGGATACTCTCCACATTTTTGCAAGAAAAGGGGGTACCTGAAAACAAAATGACGGAGATTTTCCATCAAATAGACAAGGGGGATTTGGATAAATTGGGTGAGTACGAGTTCGGAATCGAACTTCTAAATCTTCTTCAAGGAGAAAAAATGGAAGACCATCTGGAGAACAAAGAACCGGTTGAGTATCTCTATGAAGTCCTTAGGCTCCTGGAACATTACGGAATATCCCCCGATGACTACCGGGTAGATCTAAGGACAGTAAGAGGTCTGGATTATTACCAGGGGATGGTCTTCGAGATAGATTCGGGATCTCTGGGTGCCGAGAAACAGATATGCGGGGGTGGGGATTACAAGCTCGGTTCCATATTCGGCACCGATGTGAGCGCCAAGGGATTCGCCTTCGGTTTCGACAGGGTGGTTCTTGCCCTGGGAGAAGCTGGTGGGTCCGTGCCTCAAAAAAGGAGCTGTTACGTGATACCCATAGGTGAGGAGACCCGGGAATCTTCTTTGAGGATACTGAGGTCCTTGAGGGACGAGGGGATAACGGCGGATATAGACCTCATGGAGAGAGGAGTGGGGAAGGCACTATCATACGCCCATAAAACCGGTTTCACCACGGCCCTTATGCTGGGTGAGAACGAGATGAACCGGAAAGAAGTGGGTGTGAAGGACCTGATCAGTGGTGAGCAGTGCATGGTACCGGAAGACGAACTCGTGGCCTTTTTCAAGTGTGGAACATGAGGATCAATAAGTTTCCCCTGATCATATTCGTCCTGGTATCCTTTTACACTCTGGGGTTGTTCATAGCTCCCCTGACCCTGGAACCGGGAACCGTCGGACCACTTTCAGGAGGGGCAAATCAGATATCCCTTGCGGAGGAATGGAGGGACCTGCCCGTTTATCACAGGGTCATATACACATTCAGTGATTTCAACTGCCATCAGATGCATGAGAGATCCTATTTCATAAACGATAATCAGATGCCGGTGTGTGCCAGATGCATGGGCATATTTCTCGGTCTTACCGGAGGAATGCTGGTGATGGTTTTTTTCAAACCTGAACCGGACTACAAGGACATGCTACTCAAGTTTGTCCCGGGTGAACATTCAAGACGTAGTGACTTGCACAAAATAATGATACTGGTTGGCCTTGCCTCATTGGTGATCCTACCCATGCTCCTGGACGGGGGACTACAGATGGTCACATCCCACGAGAGTACCAACCGGGTGAGAACTGTGACGGGGTTGATTTTCGGCTTCGGTCTTTCCGTTTTCCTCATGGCCCTCCTCATGAGCACAACGGCGGAACCAGGGGAAAATAATATATACCGTACCCTTCATCCATCGGAAACTGAGGATTTACAATGACAAAATGGCAAGGTAAATCAAGAAGAAAAACCACAGGCGGACGACGGGTATTCTACCGCAAGAAGAAGAAGTATGAAATAGGCCCGGATTTCCAGCCTGCGGTCATCGGCGATCCCAAGATCAAGAGGATAAGAACCAGGGGAGGAAACCAGAAGATAAGGGTGGTCCACGCCACCGATGTGAACCTCTCCGACAGGAAGGGCAACGTTTCAAGGGAGACCTTGGAAACCGTCATGGAAAACCCGTGCAACCCCAACTACGTCCAGAGGAACATACTTACAAAGGGTGCCATAGTGAGCACCTCCAAGGGCAAGGCCAGGATCACATCGAGACCTGGACAGGACGGGGTCATAAACGCCATATTGTTAGAGGATTGAAATGCCTCCCCGTAAAAGGAAGACATGGATCATCTATCCGGAATATTTTGACAAGCGTTTAAGCAGAAAGCAGGGTCGCAGGGTTCCAAGGGAGCTGTCAGTTGGTTCGCCCAATGTGGAGGAGATCAACAGGATACTGGAGTCTTACAAGATCCCTAACCGGATAGAAAACCATAAACACCACCCGGCCACCTGGTATGAAAAACGCGGCCGTGTTCTCCTATCCAAACAGAATGTCCCTAAACAAACATTTTTGAAGAAGCTCTCGGAGAAGATCAAAGACGAAAGAGCATCCTAGGGAGTCTCCCTTTCCATTTTGGTGTATGTCACACCGTTTTTTCCGGATCTGGCGAAAGCAAAACTCTTTCGCACACTGTGGGCAACCCTGACCGCTCGACTGGTATCATAACGGCTGCATTCGAAATCCTCTCCCACGGGTTGAATGATGTAGTCTGCATGGTGGTCTTCGGGATCACCAAGGTAGCATCTGAATGCGGTGCCGTATTTGAAACCGGTCTTAGGTATCACACCTTTATTACGTAGATCCTTGTAAACCGTGTATCGAACAGGGTAGTCTTTCTGTTTTTTCGAGGCGTATTCGTGGAATTCGGTTAGGTCCATGACATCTCCCGTACCGCCGTTGAACACCGTGAGTATGCCCTTCTCAAGAAGGTACTGCGTTTCAACAAGTGAGAGCTGTATCCCATCGGCGATATGGCGGCCGAAAAAATGATTTTCGTTGATCTCGCCGCCGTCAAACATCAAGCATCTATCTCCGTAGATCACCCCCTCGTACGTGTCTTTTATGTGGTCTGTTCGGTCATCCCCTTTTAAGTCAATAGTCGATATTTTATGGTAGGTCACATCCCCTTCCTCGTCAAGGGTCGCCACCAACAATTCCTTTTTCAGATCCATTATCCTGTTGCATACTTCTTCCGTTTCCGGGAGGAAAAAACGGTCTGTTTCTGCAGAGACGATGAGCCAGTACTTGGTAGGAGTTTTTCCCGGTCCGCCTCCCCTGGGAAACACCCTGAAATCAGCGGGACTGGATGCATCCTTTAACACATATCCCCTCTGCCTCATATCGCTGTAAACGGGATAAATAAGTGTTGAGCGGGAATCCAGTGAAAGAGACCTCTCTATGAGCGTAGAAGGAGTAACCTTCTCCCCTGAGCCATCCATCACCTCCAATCTCTCGGTCTCCATGAGATATCTTGCTTCGTAGAGATCCAGTTCCAACCCGCCACCGGAAAGGGGGATCCCGTAGTAACCTTTATTGTAAAGCCGGTTCGCCTTGGCCTCGTCCAGGACTATCACCTTGCTGTCCTCAAGAGTTCCACACAAGTTATCCAAAAGCATGACAGAGGGGAGTGGTATAAAAGCCTTTCATCATGTACATGCAAAGGGTTGGAAAACACGGGTTAAGTATAAATATCCCCATTCAATTCTTTCATGTAGATATGGATAATATATTTGTATATGGCATGCTCTTATTTGAAGATGAGGAACCTGCCCACGGTATCGAAACAAAACGATACCTGAAAAGTGTTCGACCGGCTTGGGTAGAGGGAAACCTCTACGTTGTGGAGGGTTTTCCATTCCTGGTTTTGGGAGGAGAGAACAGGGTGAAGGGAAAGATCCTCGAGTTCAACGAGATCGGTTACATACTGGACAAATATGATGTCATAGAGGGAGCCAATCAACCCAATCCTTTTTTTGAGAGGGTGATCGTAAAGGCACACCTGGAAGATGACACTACAGATAAAGCCTACTGCTACGTGGGTGGAAAAAGTCTCAGAGAGTGTTTTGCCAAGGAAAAATATCTTATCGAAAGCGGTGACTGGCTGGATGCTTCGCCTGATTGAGTTAAGGGAAAATGATATGAAGGTGAAACCCCATTGGGTTGTTCATGTCACTGAAATTATTGGTTCTTAGTGATATACACGGAAGCAAAGATGCAGCCACTCTGGCAAATGATCATATACGATCTCTGGGTATCCATGGTACGGTAATATGCGGTGATATCACACACTTCGGAGAACGAAGTTGGGCAGCCAGTTTTTTTCGTGAATTAGATGGGAAAGTGTTGGGTGTGACCGGGAACTGCGACCCACCGGAGGTCACCAGAGCCTACGGGGATTCCGGAGGTGTTCACCTGCACATGATGTCCCACCACATGAACGGGGTCTCCTTTGCTGGCCTATCAGGGTGTGACCATTCCAGGGAAGATATACTGCACTTCAAGGATATCTCCAGAGGTGCACAGGTTTATGTCTTCCATGTTCCCCCCTATGGCATACACGACCACACCGGTAGGGGTATACATCTTGGTAGCGAAGGTATAAGAGAGGTGGTGAATGAAAACAGGCCACTCCTGGTCCTGAGCGGTCATGTTCACGAATGCCCCGGGATACTCAATAAAGATCGGATCACCTATATCAACCCCGGACCTGCGGCAAAGGGTCATGCGGCCTTCGTTGAGATATCTGAAGGAAGGATAGTTACTTCAAAATTGCTTTGATGGTTTTTCATTTGCTATGGGAAAGCGTGATTTGACCATATGGTTTAATCAATAACGGTATTACATTATCAGTTATTTGTTTACTTTATATGATTACTTTACGTTTTTGTTATATGGCTGCATATCCCAAAGTTAAAACTAATACATTAACAATATACCCTGTAACGTTATGCATTACAAATATCCCATTAGGCTTTAATCATGGTTTTGTGTAGATCATACATAAAACATCACGGTAAAAAATCGAAAGGACAGGCCGGGGAAAGACCGGAAAATTTCACGGAAAATACTATTTATCCTTTTGTCGCAATAGTTAATACATTTTCCGACAATTAGGGTTATCATATATAAGTATTACGTCGGAATAGGTATCTTTTCCGACATCTGCTAAAAGCAGTATATATACTTTATGTCCAGGACACAAAGAGGCTCTAAAATGGAATTTTTTACATGTAGAGCCTAGGGTCCGGGACTGCAAATGTGCATTTTGTGCGGTGATCTGTTTTTGCAGGGGTATTTCATTATTGTGGCAATACCATTAATTAAACCTATTAGTAAACTTTTGAATGACTTTGCGTAATTGTTTATAATTTAATTATTTCTTACTAAAAATGGGTAATGTGTTAGATATGCATATGCGTGAATTGTTGTTGTTGCCTAATTTTTATGCTTATTCTTCTTCAATGTAAATTATTTTAATAATAGTGAGATTCGAATGATGGGAGATGTTAAGCATAACTATGGATTAGCTAACACCATTATTTATTATTTAAGAAATGATATCATGATTAATTTTTATTCATTCTCATTAACAACTTGTAATGCCTTTTAAAAAAATCCTAAAGTGTTGAGTTAAAACAATTTATGAATCTAATCATAACGTATATATATCGATTATGTACATTGGTTGTTCATGAGGAAACTCACGGTAAAATTTCTAGCCATTGTTACAGTAATCTCCATGGTCATTGTTTTCACAGGTGCAGCTAATGATATGCAAATTGAGAATCAAGAGAACATCGATATCCTACAGATAGGTATCTCAGATTGGTTTGATCTAGATGATGTACGAAACGATCTGTCGGGCAGTTATGTTCTGATGAACGATCTTGACGAAGATACTCCTGGGTATGATGAACTCGCCGGGCCCGGGGCAAATGCAGGTGCAGGCTGGGATCCCCTCGGCAGCCACACACCCAGAAATCCGTTCACCGGGACCTTCGACGGTCAGGGTTATTCCATAAAGGGCCTATACATCAACAGACCTGATCAACAGGTGGTCGGTCTTTTCGGTAAGACTGACGATGGAGCGGTGATAAGGAATCTTGGCCTAAAGGATGTTGATATCACAGGAGCCGATGGGGCCGGTGCCCTTGTGGGTGTGACCCGCGATGATTCGTGGATAGAGGGGTGTTATGTAGAAGGTGGATCGGTAGAGGGTGTTTCAAACACGGACTTCAGCGTTGGGGGAATGGTGGCACAGAACGCAGGGGTGATAAGGAATAGCTACACATCTGTGACGGTGGTCGGTGAAAACCTATTACACATAGGAGGTATAGTAGGACTGCACCTTGGTTTCCTGAGAAATTCATATGCCACAGGAGAGGTGATCGGTGGCGGAAACGTGGGTGGCCTTGTCGGTACCAACGCGGCTATAACCGACTACCCCTCAAGAGGGCATGTCACAAACTCATATTCCGATTCGGACACTACGGGTGTGAGTGTACCCATAGGAAATAATGGCGGGATATCCGAGAACGTTGAAGCCCATCCCACATCGACAATGCAGACCTTTGGAACCTATGCACCTTTATGGGACATAGCACCCATGGATGATTGGGACATGGAAACCTGGTTCATAGATGACGGAGTGGATTACCCCCGTCTTTACTATCAGATCCCCTCACTTCAATTAACCATAGATGTGGAAGGGACTGGTACGACAGATCCAACTCCGGGAACCCATAGCTATACATGGGGTGAAGAAGTCACCATAACCGCATCGCCAGGTTCTGGATACATATTCAACAACTGGTTGGGAGATTATACAAATCACGAGGACAAGTACGACCATGAGATAACCATAGCGATGGATGGTCATAAAGAGCTGACATCTCAATTCATAGAGGAGGGAAGAAGGAGTCGTGTGGTTGAGAGTCAGCTGGGTTGGGAACACGAGACGGAATCCCATAACCGAACTAGTATAATCGACGGGGCGCTGCATCTGGGAGAGATCAAGACGGATAGCAGGATTGAAAGAGAGACATATCCGGGAGCGGGGACCACCTGGCAGACCTATTGGGAAACCACCGTGGACGTTGGGGGAGCGGATACACTCTCATTCCACTGCGATTACAACCTGCAGGTCTTCGCTGGAAGCACTCCCAGATACGCCGAGGTTCGACTGACTATTGATGAAGACGAAGTCTGGATCGACAGTTTGACGCCTCAGAATTCCTATAGTGAAGCCATCCATGAGGGGGTCGTTGATGTTACGGGACAGACGGTGATCACCCTCAGATTCCAGGCAAGGAGCACAAGACATACTTGGGTCACGGACCCAGTCGCTACAATTTACAGGGCAGGTTACTCGGTGTACGTTCCCGAGGATGAAGGTACCTGGCTCTCAAAGAGCTGGTATCCCGATTTTATGGACGATTCCGAAATAGACTACTTCGAAACCAAAACGGAGATCGGATCTGGACAGGATATCTCGGCCAGGATAGGAGTGGATTCAACTGATGATGGTACGGTTGACAGTTGGAGTGACTGGAACGCTCTGGTCAACGGAGTCAACGTACTACACAATGATGAATTGGATCTTCCCCCGGGATACGGATATCAGGTAGAATATCAACTGCAGGGGGGTCCCAAAGTCCTCGGTTATCGGATGGAGGTCATGGAGGATTTTGTGGGTGTTAATTCCTTCGACGTAACGGTGGATGATATAACCGTGGGAGACCAGCCATTGGTACAGATTTCCAACGGGATAGACGATCTCGGTGATCCCCTGGTGGGTAACTACAGGGCTACCATAACCATAGATGATGAAACGGATACCGTGGACCTTTCTTTCAGCGCAGGCAGCGCCAGTCATGAATGGCATCTGGCCATGATGGAGATAGGAACCTATACTGCAACGGTCACCATATCACGGGTTACCAACTCGGATACATTCCAAGTGACGGAGGGAGATGTGGATCGGGTGGATATATCCCCGGACACACCCCAGTCTATCACCGCAGGGGGTACTGTCGAGTTCTCTGCTTACGCTTATGACTCCCTGGGAAACCTCATAACCGATGTAGCCACCGACTTTACATGGACCAATGCTGGCACTGACGGAACATTCGACCAGACCTCCGTGGGCGTTTATGAAGTGACCGCCTCATACGGGGGAGTGACTTCACCCGTGGTAGAGGTGACTGTGAACCACGGGAACACCCATACCGTTGCGATAGATCCCTCAGGAACCGTAACGGTCATGGCCAACGAGGACCTGCAGTTCTCCGCTGAGGCCTTGGATGCTTATGGTAATATCATCACAGACACTGTTGCGGACTTCACTTGGAGCGGTGCTAGTGAAAGCGGCCTTTTCAACCAGGAGACACCTGGTGAATACGAGGTTTCCGCAGACTACGAGGGGGTCACGTCACCTGTGACAATCGTGACGGTGGAAGAACTGCCCGAGGGGGCGTATTTCAGGGTGGAGATAACGGGTTATGACAGCCAGGTCATGGTGGGAAACGTGGTCACGGTGGAATATACCATCAGGAACGTGGGGGATCTTACCGGAACCCAAGATATAATATTTACAGTTGACGAAGTTGAATACGATGCCAACCAGGACCTTACTCTGGATCCGGAAGAACTTCACGTTGGGCTTTTTTCATGGACATCCGAAACCCCAGGAACCTTTACCCTTGGGGTATCCAGTGATAACTCGACACGCTCCGTGACGGTCACCGTCAGTGAACCGGAAGTAGATCATATACGGATATCACCTTCGGAGGCAACCATATCCATGGGAGATTCACAGACGTACACCGCCACAGCGTACGATGAACACGGAGATGTTCTGGGAACCGTGACCGGTATGACCACATGGTCAATAGAACAAGGGGCCGGTGGGATATGGGATGAAAATGTTTACACTTCGGAATTTGAAGGTACATGGACGGTCACAGGTACTTACGAGGGTTTCGTAGATACGGCGATGCTTACCGTTGTGGATGACACCGTCCCGGTGGATCACATAGTACTGTCTCCATCCGAGTCCACTATTTCAGCCGGGGAGGTACAGGAATATACTGTGACTGCATACGATGAAGTGGGGAACCTGATAGGTGACGTATCCATTTCCAGCGAATTCGACATCAGCCTGAACGCTGGAGGCAGCTGGGAAGATAACAAATACACAGGTGGATTCGCAGGTACATGGACGGTGACCGCAACTTACGGTGGTGCAACTGATTCAGCTAATCTAACGGTGGTTCCGGGAAGTGTTGCCGTTGTGGAGTTATCCCCCTCCAGACCCATAGAGGTCATAAGGGGTACGGACCGGGTTTTCAGTGCATCGGCATACGACGGATACGGAAACCTGATCACCAACGACGTTAACGATTTTTCATGGATCAATGCAATCAGGGGTGTCTTCAACAAAGATACCCTGGGAGAATACCGGGTAACAGCAACCTATGGTGTGATCACGTCCCCCGCTACCATGGTTACCGTGATCACGGCGGGCCCAGCTCAATTCGAATTCTTTAACCTCAGGTCTACCCCAAGAGTGGCATACAGGGGTCATATGCAGGAGTTCGTTTTTGAGTTGGACGTGGAAAATGTGGGATACGAACCCGGCGAGCATACCATACGTTTCTATATTGATGGTACGCCCATGGGGTCTATCACTGTATATGTGGATTCAGGTGAAACCGTAACTGCCAGCATATCCCATTACGAGGATGGAATCGGTATATACAATGTAACTGTAGAAGGCATGGTCCTTCAAGTGGAGGTTGTTGAAAGTCGGTCTGAAAGCATAAGGATTGTAAGGGTTATGGGATTCATTATATTGTTGATAATAGCAGCTGCTGCGTTATATTATCTAAAATTCATAAAGAATAGGGGACCTGCATACACCGGTCCCGAGATAATGGATGACGAGTTCTTTGAGGAGGAAGAACCGGGGGTCACATTTGAATGTCCGGTCTGCCGTGCTTCCGTGAAAGAGGAGGATACGAGGTGTCCATCTTGTGATACTGCCTTCGAAGAGGAGGAGGTAGAAACTGTGATCGAGGAAGATATCAGTGAATATGCCGATGAATCTGAAGAGTGGCCTGAGGAGGAGGTTACTACCGAAGAAACTGTGGAGGACGAGATTTTCGACGATGAAGGTCTTGACGAGGAACTGGGATTATGAATGTTTAAGAAATAGCCCCGCCCGGATTCGAACCGGGGTCTCGGGCTCCAAAGGCCTGAATGATTGACCGCTACACCACGGGGCTTGAGCGAATGCGAGAGCACCGTGGCAAGTTGGAAATTTTTTCCGAAGGGCCACGGGGCTATGTTGATAGACTCGGACAGATACCACGGATATAAATCTTTTCAAAGTAAGGATAGGACTACGCTGGTGGCCAGAAATTGTATGGCAAAGGTCATTCCACCGGCCAGGGGAGACACTTGATACACGGTCTCTATGACCGCTGTGAGTCTGTTGCTCCCGATGGGGCCCATAAGTGGAAAATTGTGCAGTACTCCTTTGTTCACACCGGTGTGAACTGGCTCCAGATCATCGACCGCCTCCTGTGTAACCTCTCTAACATCCTCGATTATGGATGTATGGTCCATGGAGAAACCAACAGGGTTGTACCCCTTGACAAGGGTGTTGACCTCGTGACTGTCCGTGGTATGGACTTCTGATATATCAACCAGGTCCGATATCTCGTCCTGTATCTTTTCCCTCAAACCACTCTCCATGTTGTTCCCGTCTATAAGGACCAGGGCATTTTTTCTTCCGTTCACTCTGAAAACCGCCACCTTTATACCGTCTCCACCAATGCCCTCTGATTTAATGTAATCTCCTTTTGAGGCCACCCCCATCTCTATCAGACCCATTTCCCTCTCCATGACCGCGTTCATCATCTCATCGGAACCGTCGATTATCCTACCGTACCTCCGGGAGGGGTAGTAAACCTCCATGGCACCTCTTCGGATGCAGTTGTGGGCATCCACGAACCCCATCAGATTAATGCCCTTGTCCCGGGCCTTCAGGGATACTATCTCACCTATAGGTGCATCTATATCCTCCGTTGGATGAGGAGAAAAGGATACTGTCATGAAGAGCCCTTCACCTAGGACCTGAGCGCCGACGAATATACCCTCGTGTATGTTGTAAAAGGATGTACCCACATTGGTGTAATGCATGCCCTCCATAGATCCTTTGATCTCATCCACCAGGAGATAACAATCCTCCTTGCTGATAGGATTCTGGACATGGGTGGAACATCCGTGGAAGGTGAATACCTTTCCATGCTTGCCTTCCAGCTCATTGGCCAGGAGTTCCGGCAGCATGGACCCTCCGATCCCCTTTATGGGACCCGGATGGAGTTCCGGTATGATAAAAAGTGCCTTTTCCCGTTTTTTTGTTTTGAAGGAAAATATGGTGTAATTCACATCTGATTTGATGGATGTCTTCTTGAACAAATCCTCCAGGTCCTCCTTGCCTTCCTCCTTACCAACATAAAGACGGTATGCGGTCCTTATGAGCTCCATCCCTGAAACACCAAAATCATTCACAAAGGGACGGTTGATCAATTCCAGGAATGCCAGGGCTGAGGAGATGCCAACACCAACGAGTAAGGAAAACAGCACCACCTCTATATCACTCAATGGAAAGAATATGTGTATGAATGGTAGGGCTATGGCCGATTGAAAAATCGCATGGGCCAGTGGTTTAAAGGGGTGGGTGATGAACACCGTTCTGAACACGATGTATCTCAATGAGACTGGGATGGCATAACCCACTAAAAGTATGACGGGAACATTTAGCCTTAGGATATCGTATAACAAGATGAAAAATGAAGTGATTATCATGGAGATGAGGGCCAGCAGAAAGCTCTGTTGAAACCGCATTTCATCTTCAAAAAAACCCAATAAGGGTACAACGAAAGTCGAAAGAACCGTTGGCATCACCAGTATCAGGAACACCTCCCACATCCTATCAGTCTTTCCAGGGTACATAACGAACCATGTGATAGCGTAAACTATTAGCATCACCAGTATCATAATGCTGTACCTGGGGCATTTGAAGAAGGACAGTCTGTATGTCCTTTCGGTCACGAGGACCTCATCGTCCTCGATCCCGCTGGTCATGCCTCTTTTATTGTCGATATCAAACCCTCTAGAACGCGTTTTATGTCACTGGTCTCCTCCATTATGGTCCCGGTTACGATTATGTCCGCCCCTGCCCGGGCAACTTCCCTTGCCTGTTCGTTGGTACGAATACCGCCGCCAACGAATAGGGGGATATCCAGTGCATCCTTTACTTCACTTATCATCTCATAGGGTACTGGGGATGGTGCCCCGGAACCGGCTTCCAGGTAGTAGAAATGCATACCCAGGTACTGTGCGGCGAGGCCGTAGGATATGGCCAGCCCAGGTCTATCCCTGGGTATGAGATCACAGTTACCCACCCTGCCAACGGTCATACCCGGTTCAACCAC
>SLLU01000057.1 GCA_007133925.1 Candidatus Halarchaeoplasma halalkaliphilum
CGGAAACACATTGGTGGGGGGAGATGTGTCCGTTGATGGGAAGATGGTATTGGGAAAGGATTCCGTTATAGAGGGGTCCATCGATGCCTCGGGAGATATTGAATTGGGTGAAAACTGCAAGATACGCGGCAACATAGCATCTTCACAAGGTCATATCATCCTGGCCACCGGATGTGTGGTGGAAGGCTTCGTCAGGGGCACCTCCCTGAGTTTTGGAAGTAAGGTTGAAACCATGGATATAGAGAGCGACGGGGACGTAGAGGTAGGCGAAGAATCCGTGGTGGGAGAGATATCCGCCCTGGGCAACGTGAAACTGGACATAGGCGCCCGGGTCCAGGGGAGTGTGGAATATGCGGGAACCATGCAGGCAGATAAGTGGGTCACCATCACTGGTTCGTTACTGCCCCGTACCCGGGATGAGATCGAACACGGCAGCAGAGCCGCCGATGAACAGGAAATGGTGGAAGAATCGGTGGATGAGGTCACGGAAGAAGAACCGGTTATCGAGGTAAAGGAGATGGAGACGGGGTACGTAGAGTACGAAGAAGAGGAGCACGAAGAAGAAGAGCACGAAGAAGAGGAGTACGAGGAAGAAGAGCACGAGGAAGAAGAGCACGAAGAAGAAGAGCACGAGGAAGAAGAGCACGAGGAAGAAGAGCACGAGGAAGAAGAGCACGAGGAAGAAGAGCACGAGGAAGAAGAGCACGAAGAAGAGGAGTACGAGGAAGAGGAGTACGAGGAAGAGGAGCACGAAGGAGAGAACGAAGAAGAGTACGAAGAAGAGTCCCTATCAAAGGAAGATCTCATATTCGGTGTGGACTGACACTTTTCAACTGTGTTTTTTGGTCAATTCGATATAGGTCAGATCGTCTATTTCTACCCCCATCAGGGTACCGGATACGTGCCCTATACCGAAAGCGAAACCGGTATAGCTCATCCGATTCTCTATGCTGGTGATGTTCAGGTCGATGTCGTATTCTTCCGATGTGATCTCCCATGAAAAAGCGAACCTGTCTTTAAAGGAAGTCGGGGTTATAACGATGTCATCCACGGTCACCACCTTGCCATCTGCACGGACATACATGGCATATCGGACGTTTCCCCCCAGAGAGCCGTAGAGATCCACGATCTTCACCTCGTTGCCCTGATCATCCCAGAAAGCGAACCAGTCCCATTTCATCTCGTTCAACCATCCTCTCAGATTCTCCAGCCATGCCTGCCCTCTCACCTCGTATACCTCACCGTCCATCTCCATGGTACCCCTGACGGTGCAGTTGGTGAATGCGTGGAACCTGTAATACTCCCTGCCTATGTCCACCTGACCGTCGAACATGGTCGCAGGGGGCTTTTCAGATTCCAGCTCTACGTCCAGTATGATATCCCCTCCATCCAGTTCTATGTATGATATCAGGTCGTAATGGAAGGCCTCCCCTTCCCGAACCTTCAATACATCCATGGGCATATCTTCCATATACTGGTTCTCGAAGTTCATGTTCAACTTACCTTCGGGAAGTGTTTGGCTGCCGTACATACGGGCACTGGCGGTAAAATCTGGAACGCTTATGAAAACATCCTTGAAATTGGGGAGATAAAGAAGGATCAGGTACATGCTCTCCACGTCCTCGTCAGGAAAATCAAGCCTGAAGCCTATGGAGATCCAGGTATCCTTCTCGTGATGCATGCCTTCCTCGTCGGGGAACCTCATGTCCGTGTTCGGGATCACATAGGGGTAGCTGGTCCAGTCACTCTCATCACCCCCAGAATCCAGGCATCCGGATAGTGTTACGGTACCCAGGATCAAGAGCACCGCCATCACCGATGTTATCCTTTTATCCATTTAACCGACTAACAAAAGGACCTCTACCTAATAAAAATTTGTGACGCTGTGGCATAAAGAAAATAAAAAGTGAAGGGTTTTTTGTACGTTATTTCCGAAAAAAAGATCACTGGACCTTTTTGACATTAACTGCCCGCGGTCCCCTGTCGCTGGGTTCCGATTCGAATTCGACGATGTCATCCTCTCGCAGGAATCCTCCTTCGATGTCGCTGCTGTGCACGAATAAATCCTTGTCACCTTCGTCAGGCTGAATGAATCCAAAATTTTTCATCGCGTTAAAGAACTTGACTTTTCCTCTCATATCTGGTTCACCTCCTTTTTTTTTATTGTACCCCTGTCTATACCCGATGGTATAAATAGTTATGGGTCCCAACATCTCAAAAATCTTTTTATACACCGGCAGCGGTGAAACCAAAGGGTCTGCTATGGAGAAGACGATCACGTTGATAACGGTCCTGTGCCTTTCACTGGTATCCCTACACGGAGCGTCCGTTACATGGGATGAGGATCCATCCCATTCCTACGGCTGGATATACGACTTTTCATTAAATCAAGACGAGTTAAAAAACATGGTGGATGGAGAGGGTACGGAAGTCACCATCTCTCGGAATAACGGAGGTTATGTACTTCTTTTTAGCATGGAGTATGCAGGGTTCCACGATGACCATCACATCTTCAATTATTTTGGTGGATACTACTCCAGAGGTAACATCCATCTGTCCATGGAGTTCGAGTACGATGGTATGCCTTCCACTGGAGAGATCCCCATGAACATCAAATCGGTGGAGAGCGATTTTCAAGGCAGCCTGTGGGTACGTGAACACCTCTACCAGAGTTCTAACGTAACGGCGTACGGTGTAGTGAAGCAGACGGTTGAAACCAGGGGCGGTGTGGACGTAGCCATGGATATGGATATGACCACAAAAGACAAGACCTCGGGACTCTCCCTACAATATTCGCTGAAGAACCAATGGGATATGGAAATGACCGTACAATACGAACCGCCACTACCCTGGATGCCAAAGTCAACATCCGGTTTCAGGGAGGACATCAACGCATCCTACTCAGGTCACCTCCAGGGCATGGTAAAACTGAATCTGGATTACGATCTCCCGTATCCGAAAGTGGACCAGGATATTCGGACACCCCTTGAGGGCAGGGAGATCATACCAGGAGATATCCTGTTCAAGGGGGGAAACGTCTACGAACTCCCCTCCCCTGTGTTGGGCTGCGTGAACCTCGGTCACGAAGCAGTCCTGCATAAAGCCCAAGTTCACGACTACCAGGATGTTTTCCTCATGGACTCTTTGGGATCCCGCAAAGAGGCACGGCTTGACGGTCAGACATATGTGTATCAAAGAAAGCCATCCATAGACGGTTTCTTCTACGAACCCTGTCTGAGGGCCGCCAACGAATACCTTGGGACGGACGTACTGGTTTTGGACTCGGAACTACGATCATCCACATCCTTCACCTCCGGGGAGGTGGAAGCCTTCAGGGATGACAAGGAGGGATTCTTCCAGGAACGTATCACTGAATCAGGTGCCCCGTCCTGGTTATTGTTCGCTGCCATAGTAGGGGCGGTATTCATAACTGTCCTTCTCATGGGAATAGCACTTTTTTCAAAAAAGAAGAGACCCACGAAGTACTACCCTGAAGAACCTTACCAACCCCCGGGTGTGCGAGAGAATAAGTGAATTATCATTTCTTTGTGATGCTGAAAGCCGCCAGAAACCCAACCCTTTGCTTGGCACACCAATCCGATCCGCACTCGGGACATTTCAGATCGTCGGGTAATTTTTCTGTTATGCGTGCCCCGCACCTGCACTTCATACCTCCCGGTGTTCTCTCGGGAGTATTTTTGGCCTTTTCTCTATGAACTGTGAAAATATGTTCCTTGTAGGCCTCCTTGACATTTTCGCGCTTATAGCCTGTGTGCTCCCAATCACAACCGTTCTCATAGGTGCATTTGACTCTGTATATGGGGGACATGATTGAAAGCCTATAACTTGAGGTATGTAATATAATTTACGCAGGCCTGTGAATTAACTAGGAACCGTATACCCGTGCCCCTCCTGAGTCATAGGTTCGATGAAGGCGGCCTTCGGTGTATTCCTCGTAGGCATGGATATCCCACACCGCCTCTTCCACACCATACCTTACTTCAACGTAGTTATTGAAATAATCCACGAATATTATACGCGCAACATCTCCTTGGGTCGCCGGTAGAGGATAACCGTAACCTCCCTCGTCCCTTCCTGGCACCCCTTGGTGTCTGGCTCTGAAGGTCACCTCGGATTCCCTCTCGTAGTCCAGGTATTTAAAAAGCCCCATGTGAGTGTCGGTGACCACCACCCGGCCCTCCATGTGTTCCTGGGCGAACCTCCCGGCGGAATAACCCTCTATGGATGGTGTCTCTATGGCATCCACACCGTTTTTGGCTATTGGTATCAGTATCAGGCAGAGTGCCAGGACCACCACCAATCCCTTTGTGACCATCCTGTCCAGGTATCCATTACCCCGGGTGACCACAAGGGCAACGGCCAGGAGGGAGCCGGGAACGATGGCCGTCAGAAAAGCCCTCTCGATGAGCCGCCCTCCCCGTAAGGCCGAGTAACCCAGCCAGAAGTAGCTGCCTATGAAAAAGGAGGTGAGGACCACCCAAATGACGGCCTTGCGGTTCTTGAGTATGATCACACCTACCACACCGATCAGGGACTGAAGTGCACCCATGAACATGCGTATGTTGTTGACCAAACGGTAAGACTGACTGGTCTCTGTGGGTCCCCCGGTTCCCAGGTGGGAATCCCCACCGGATAGAACGTGTTCGAAAAGATCATCCACGAATTCCCGTATATGGGGCATCGTATGATACACGAGTAACATACCTCCAAAGAAGGCGGTGGGAAGCAGGAGGAACCACTTCAGGGTATCCCAAACCCCTTTGTTGTAAACGTAAGAAAGGATGAGTACCGTGAAGATAACCAAGCAGAAGCACATGAATATGATCATACCAGGGTGTGCCGGGATGATGGAGAGCATCACGAGTCCCGTGAGTATCCCCAGAAGGACCGATCGGCGGTGAACAGCCATGACCAGGAGCATGATGAATATGCTCCAGAGCATCACACCGAAGCCCTGTCTTGCCATGTGGTATTCCATGTACCAGTTGAGTGAGAGAAAGGTGACAGGTGCTAGGAGGGCATAACCGGTGGAGAGGGTCCTTGCCCCGGTGTAGATAGATATGCTCACCACCAGTGCTATGAGGGCGGGAACTATCCTGCTGAATCCCAGGGGATCCG
>SLLU01000149.1 GCA_007133925.1 Candidatus Halarchaeoplasma halalkaliphilum
TCCCGGGAACTCCACTGCTGCCGTATACCGCCTCCGTTCCTCCCGGATGCCCCGGAACACACATAGGACCGTTCAAGGACCACCACATCGGTGTACCCCTTTCTGGCAAGATGATAGGCTGTACCAAGGCCGTTGACGCCTCCACCTATGATCACCGCTCCGGCCCTCTCACTCATCATCATCACCCGCCAGTACGTTGAAGGACACCTGCCTGGAAGGAGGTCTTGCCGTGGGTTCGTCCATGTCTTCAGGTGTGAGGCCCAGTTCCCGGGCCAGTATGCGGTGTGTCAGGAGAACACATGTCTTCCCCTGGCACTGCCCCATCCCGAGTCTCAGGTGTCTTTTGATGGATTCGATCTCTTTGAATCCTTTCTCTATGGCCTCCAGTATGTCCTCCTCTGTTAGATCCTCACAGCGACAGATAACTACACTCATTTTTTCACCTCCAGGCCCCTTACGTTCCATGCATTTTCTTTTTCAACAGAGATGGTTATGCCGTGGGTTTTACCGGAGCATCGAACCCTGAGCACTTGGGACTGCTGCACCCTTTTTCCATCCCGGTCCAGGGCATACACGGTATCCCCCTTCTCCGGTACCGGGAGGTACTCGTAGGGAATGGTAACCGTGCAGGGTTCCGAAGTGGTATCCAGTATAAATATGGCCAGTCCCGGGCACTCTGTGACGCAAAGACCGCAGCCCACACATCCGTGGAAATCCACTTGGGGTACGTCGGTTATATCCTCCATGGATATGGCCTCTTTGGGGCATGCGGCCACGCAGGGATCGCACGGGATGTTCTCCACGCACTCGATCACCACCACCGGACCTTTATTCATGCGCTCCAGGGAGGGTTTCACTATGTCGTCCAAAGAAAGGACACCGGTCTCTTTATAATCCGCCATCTAGCACACCTCCTCCTCCAGGGTACACATCTTCACACCCCTTCTGGGATACTCTCCGTAGGGCCCCTGGCGCATACCCTCTATGCTTTTTTGCACACCCTCTTTTTTCATTGTTATCTCTTCCGAACCGCCCAGCAAACGTTCCGCCACCGCATACCCCACCAGCTTGCCTTCCAGGGCGGCCACCGTTGCCTCCTCTATGCCAGCGGCATCCCCGGCCACGTAGATGCCTTCCACGGTGGTCTCCATGTCCGGGGTCCGGACGGGCACGTATCCCCCCAGTTCCCGCACGTACTTCATCTCCGCACCGGCCTGCCTGAGGAACTGGTTATCGGGATGCAGTCCCACTGCGATGCATATGACATCACACTCCAGTTCCCTCTCGGTCCCAGGGATGGGCTGCCAGTGCTCGTCCAACTCGTGAACCACCGCACCGGTGACCTGTTCCGTGCCCAGGGCCCTTTTGATGGTGTGCCTGGTCCGTATTGGGACACCGGCCCGTCTCAACTTGGATGCATGCACCTGATACCCCCCGAAGTGGGGCATGGCCTCTATAACCTCCACCACGTCCACACCGGCCTGGAGCAGTTGATAGCTCACTATGAGGCCCACGTTACCCGAACCGATCATGAGCACCCGTTTACCGGGTATGATGCCGTACTCGTTCATGAGTGTCTGCACCCCACCGGCACCGTAGATACCCGGTAGGTCGTTGTTTTCGAATGCCAGGTAGTTCTCCACCGCTCCCGTGCAGTATGCCATGGCCTTTGCCCGGTATATCTCCAGTTTGTTCTCATGCTCGACGGTCAGGGTCATGTCGGGATAGTATCCCAGGACGGTGCTTCCGCCGTGTATGTGCACCCCGGCCTTATGGGCCTCCTCCTTCAACTCCACCGCCAGGTCGATTCCCCTGGTACCCGCCTCTTCCCGATGACTTCCGAAGAACTGGTGGGTCTGTTTCACTAGCTGACCTCCCTGATGATTACCCTCGTCGAAAACATGGACATCGAGACCGTGATTTGCCGCAACGATGGCCCCGGACAGTCCCGCGGGACCGCCCCCAACGATTGCAACATCTATATCACGTTCCAGAGGTCTCGGTGAGTTGGGGGGAACGTCTTTAGGAAATTCCGGAAGGGCACCGTGCCTTTCCACTTTCATACCATCTTCCGCCGGGGTGGTGCACGTTCTCACGTGGGGAACGCCGTCCACCCTCATTATACAGGACGAACACTTGCCGATGGCACAGAAGAAACCCCGGGGACGATGGTGCCGCTTGCTCTCGGTGAACTTGACGAGACCGTTGGCATAGAGTGCTGCGGCGATGGTCTCTCCCGGGTATGCCTTGACCCGCTCACCTTCGAATTCAAAGTATATCTCCTCACCCCGTTCGAACTCCAGCACTGGATGTTTTCTTATCCTGTTATCTTCCATGGGAACACCGGCAGGCCCGCATGTATAAGGTCGATAAAAAATATTTGCCTGTTTTTCCTTCAACGGCCGTATCCCATTATTTCGCCTTTTCCCTCACACCTGGAACACGAACCGCTGCCGTTACAGTCTCCGCAATTACCGGTCCCGCCGCAAAGGGTGCAATCCCCTAAATGGTCACACTCACTGCATATCCCGAGCTCATCACATTCGGGACACCGACCGGTCCCACCACAGCTCTTGCATTTGAATATCCAGTTTGTTTTCCCTTGTCCCTGGCAGTCCGGGCACTCTAGGTTCCCCTTGCATCTCCGGCATTCACCTGTTCCACCGCACTTTACGCAGTCCCCGGATCCCTTACATTTTTCGCAGCCGCCACTGCCTTCGCAGTTAACACACTGTCCGGTTCCGTTGCATACGGGACACTCTTTTAGGGTGGGGATAGTACCCAGATATTCCCTTAATAGTTCGTCCACTGCACCCTTTTCAAAATATTTCCTGGCACTCTTCAGACACGTTATGGCCTCTTCGTTCTGACCGAGACTCCAGTGACCCTCAGCCTTACCGATCCAGGCATCCTTGCACCCCCTATCGAGTTTCAATACGTTATGGAATTCATCGGGTAAAGATTGTGATTTAGCCTTTTTCAGAAGTTCCCTGGCTTTTTCCTTTCTTCTGGAATCGGTACCGGTTATCTCTTCCAAACGTCCATAGTACTTTTTCGCTTTGTCTATCTCACCCACGTCCACCAACGTATCCGCATACTCGCCCATTAGTTCGTGGTCTCGCTTTTCCCGGAAGGCATCTTCCAAAGCATCCAGTGCTCTTTTGTTCATCCCCCTTCTTTTCAATGCCAGATACCTATGTCTATGTACTTTGGCCTTATCCCCACAGTACTCCAAAGCTTCATCGTAAGACCCCAGGGCACCTTTGTGGTCCCCCTGTTTGAAGAGTGCGTTCCCCCTTGCCATCAACCCCTCGCAGCTCTTTTCCACCTTCAAACTCTTCTTTGCCCACTCCTCGGCCTCGTATGGATCTCCCCTGGCCAAGGCAACGATGGAAAAGAGGACGTAATTTCTGTGGTCGTTAAGTTTTAGACTATAGGGTGCATCGAATCTTTTCACCTCCTCCATGAGATCTTTCATCTCCTCAGTTACGAACTCCGAACTGGGTTCTAGCTCGACCTGCAGTGGAATATCGTGGAAGAGTTCCGAGACCTTTTTATCATATTCGCGGGCCATGTTCCTGCTTTACCGAATAGACGATGGAAAATAAGAGTTACCCTTGGAAAAAAAAGAAAAAAAGGGGTTTTAGTAGTCTATGTCCCACTGAACGGACACGCCAGCATCGTTGTACACCCAGTAGCCTTTACCGGGTTCGAACACGAATCCCGACACATCGATGGTGTAAGCCATGTTGTACTCTTCGGATGCATGGAAGTAACCTATACGGGTGACCTCCACCGGAATCCCATGAGTACCGCTGGTCTCGCTGGGCAGTCCCACCAGGTTCCATCCGGGATACAGCGTTACAGAGGTACTGTCCGGTCTCGCACCTTCCACCGTCAGGATGGTATCTTCCGTGGTCCGAATCCACACACCCATGGTCCGGTCCCAAGACTCCAGATTGTTATAGTGCGAGGGTCTTCCGGGTATGTGTGACCTCCAGATCCCGCTCGCTGCGTCGTAGTACATGACCTTGTCGTAGTCACCGCTTATGTCCGCCAGTATGGTCTCCAAATTTGTGTTCGCCAGTATGAGGTTAAAGGACACCAGGTTCCATCCGTCGGCGTCCCCACCTGCGAACAGTTCTATGTCCATGGTGGTTAGCTCGGCACCGGGTTCCTGCTGAGCATCAACGTTCTCCTCTTCCGCACCGTTGGTCCCCACGGCCCTCACCAAGTACCACCAGTAGATCTCGTCCGCCATGCCACGGCCCTCGTCCAGGTACTGATATTCCGGAGAACCGTCGGCATCAACGCTATCCACCGGGTCCCAGGGACCTTCCGGAGCTTCGGAGCGGTATATGTTGTAATGGCTCACCGTTCCCGGATCATCCGGGCTTGCGTTCCACGTGAGCAGGTTGTCCTCATCGCCTTCGAAGGGTATGCCCTCGGCGGTGACCAGTATGTTGTCTATGCGCCAGCCTGCCTCCATATCTTGATCATAGGCCTCTATGCCCGCATCCCAGCGTATATGGACGCTCTGGCCTGCATAGGCGGTGAGGTCGAAGGTGACCGTCTCCCAGCTGGCTGAGCCTCCCCAGGCTTGCTGTCCGCCCAGGGGATTTTGGTAGTTGTCATTGATAGCGCCGTCGTAACCCTGGTCCGGTGTCAAAAGGGTGAACGGACCGTCAACGCCCGCCGTGGATATCTTCAGGTTTCCACCATCCAGATACGTTGTTTGGCGACCGAAGGCTCTCCAGTGATCGAAGGACAGTTCCACATCCTCGGCCTCAGCCGGTATGGTTATCTCGGGGGAGATGAGCCAACTCAGGTATCCGTAGGACGGTGTCTTGAAGTACTCTCCGTCACCGAAATCCCAGGAATTATCGCCCACGGTGGAGCCGTGGCTGCGGATGCCCCATTCACTTCCGGTGTTGGATATGCCCGTGGTATAGCCCTTGTCCTGGGACACATCGTCGCTGAACAGCACCGCCGTCCCCTCGCCGTAGTGTACCACGGA
>SLLU01000054.1 GCA_007133925.1 Candidatus Halarchaeoplasma halalkaliphilum
ACTTTGATCCATCGGAAACCTACAATATAGGGTACACCCACTCGGTTACGTCTTTCGTCTTCGAACCGGGAAATGCCTACTGGATATTCAACGATCTAGGGGAAGCACTGGAGTGGAGGTTCGGGTAGTTCTGTTAAGGTATAAATGAACTTCTGGGAAATACAGTCCGGTGTGATCTGGGTAGAGTATCCCCAGTGGCCTGTGATTTACCTATCATACGCCAACATATCTTTTAGTGTGTACGTTTTTCCACAGGCATCACACTTAACATCCCCCTTTTTCTTATCCCCCTCGGTGAAAGAGAACACGTTTTCACAGCCTATGCACTTGCCGGTGAAATAAGCGCTCTCGTAGTTTTCTTCATCCATTTTTAACCCCATATCCAGGACATACATGAGCCAGATCCAGTACGCTTCTTCCTGGCTTTCCTCGGCGAAGGTTTCGATTATCTCCATGGTGGTCTTATCGGAATCTTTCTTTTCCTTTTCGATATAACTGACAATCTCCCCTTTCTTCTTTTCGTACGCCTTATCCGCCTTTCCGAACAGAAGACTTCCTGCAAATTTCTTTATCCGGTCTTTACCCATTTTAACACATCCGAGATATGATAGTATTCTCGAATATATAACTATTTACCGTGGTGAGAACGAGGTTTGTTTCAAATTTACTTATCTTTAGTAGCTTGAGGAAGTCCCCCTTTTATCATCTGTACACATCCAAGTATCCGTCGTACCTCTCCACGAACTCATCTGCATCCATGTAGAACGCTTTTCGGACTTCATCCATACCCTGCTCTTGTTCTATCCTGTTCACCACCGCACACCCAACCCGATAGGCGAATCTTTTTTCACCGAAGGCCCTGTTCATGTAATCCTGGAGGGACCAGTCTTTTGATATTGTCCGTTCATCACGGAGTAGGTCATATCCTTTAACAGTCTTTCTCATACCTTCTTCATCATATATGATGTGGTAATCTGCGTTTAGATAATGGTTTTCAGAACCCGTATACCCGTCCGCTGCTCTCAACTTCAACGGTGTGTATACTGCATATCCCTCGGTGTGCAGGAATGTATTGAAGAAAGATATCATGTCCTGGTTGGATCGAATATCATCTATATCCGGTATACCGTGTATCCTGCTGTACAATGTGTGACTGCATTCGTGTATGGCCAGATACAGGAACTGCCTGGGTACGTGGAAGAACAATCCCTCGTTCAGATTGATACACACACCCTCTTCCAGTCCGATACCGATATCATATCCGAAGGCAGGATATATGGTGATATCTTTCTTTTCCTTAGGTACCACCCTATGGAGCTCGGCTTCGATGGATTTCAACCAGCTATCCTCCCTTTCCTTTATGATGTCTATCAGGGTTTCGATATTTCCCAGATTTTCCCTTATGCCCGAGACTCCGTAATAACCGCCTTTTTCCCCTTTTGCAGCCCTCTCTATCTGCTCCTTTTTCAACCCCCCTCTGAGCTTCTCAGCGTGTGTTCTTATTATCTTGTAGGCATCATGGCCCCAGACCTCGTCCATGCTCGTCCCACCATCCATGTAGGAAAGAAATATCTCCGCAGCGGAAAGATCTATCTCAACCATCCTACTCATCCTCGATCACAAGCATGTTGCACTCATCGAATTCCCACATCTCACCATATGCGACTTCCCAGTGATGACCGTCGTGGTCGGTGAAATATCCACCATAGCCGCCCCAATCGGTCTCCTGGGGCTCCTTTATGACGATTGCCCCGGCCTTTTTAGCCCTCTCGAATATCTCATCCACTTCCTCTATTGATCTTGCATTGTGAGCCAAAGTGATCCCGGAGAATCCACTCCCGATCCTGGGTGGATGATCTCTGTCTATGTCCAAAGCCAGCTCTTCAATGGGATAGAGCGCGATCCTGGTTCCTTCGTTCCTAAAGAAGATGATGTCCGGATCGGATTTATCTCCTCTGACCGACGTGCGGAAACCGAGTTCCTTGTAAAATTCATGGGACCTCACCATATCTTTCGTGCCCAGGGTCACAATGTTCAATCTGTTCATCTTTATCCCTTCTATCAACCTTTTCGGTTCGTCTTAAATGACCTTGGAATCTATTTCTACTTTTCCGATAGTGTGGATGTTCTCTGTTCAGACCTTGATACAACCCTCTTTTCAGTGATATTGATAATTTATACCCTCCAATCAGTTAATTATAAATAGACATCTTTATCTATAATATGGCATGGTGAGATATGATAAGACAATCGTGTTGGTCATGCTGGGCATCGTGGTGCTCCCTTTGTTGCTGGCAGGATGTTTGGATACGGGTGAAGAAGTTGAACATGTTCTGATTATATCCGTAGAGGGTGAGGGCACCACCTTACCCGAGGAGGGAAAACACACCTACGAAGACGGTGCGGTGGTCGATATCACGGCGAATCCCGATGAAGGCTGGTACTTTGCAGGATGGACCGGGGATCATATTGGGGCGGAAGAAGTGATAACCATGACCATGGACGACGATAAGGTGTTGACAGCTAACTTCGCTGAAAAGGAAATCGGCTCTCCATTACCCCCCACGGATCCGGAGCCAAAAGATAGATCCGCAGGAGTTGGCGACGACTATGATTGGACAGTTGAACTCAGCGTACTCGTGGAACACGAAACCGGAGATAGTATGGACGTTGAATTTTACTCTGTTGACCAATTGATAGGTACCGACACGGATGTGGAGAGCGGTACCCGTGCTTCTGTTACCTGGAGCGGGCTGGGACCCGCAGGAAAGTTTAGTTGGTATGCGGTCGCGATCCATGGTGAAGAAAGGGCCCGATCGGAGACTTGGCGATTCTTGACCTGGGGTGAACTGGAAGAGCCCATGGTTACGACCCATGAGGCAGATGATATCTCGGAAACCTCCGCAACACTGCACGGTACTCTTGATTGCATGAGTACTACTTTTGAAGTCCATGTATATTTCCGATGGAGAAAGGTTGGGGAAGATACGTGGAAAGAGACAACGAAACAGTCCATGGAACACGAAGGAGGTTTCCAGTATAGATTGACTGACCTCGTGCCGGGAACAGATTATGAGTTCAAAGCCACTATCGTTTATGGTATGCCGGGTGAGGTCATGGACTTTGCAACATCTTGATCATGTCTGTTGAAGGGAACGTAACCATCACCCCGGCCCAGGGAACTCCTCCCTACGAAGACGGTGCGGTGGTCGATATCACAGCGAATCCCGATGAAGGCTGGTACTTAGTAGGATGGACCGGGCACCATATGGGTAAGGAAGAAGTGATAACCCTCACCATGGATAACCATCAAGCGGAGGAGACTAGGATCGGTGTGATCTAGGGTAAACCCACGTCTCTCTCCATCTTTTTGTTCGCATACTGATCGGGATCATTTACGGATCCCATGCAATACTGCGAAACTATTATTGCCCCTGCCCACTATCCCCTCGCAGAAAAAGAAGAGCGATGGCATATGTCGGAAGGTATGGATATGAGTAGAGGACTCCGTGAGGTGAAGGGATGTTGTTAACGTGCTGTTTATCGTTCATACTGTTCATAGCATTCGTGATCATCTGGCTGGAATACAAGCGAAGAAAGTTCATCAGGGCCCTCCAGGAGCAGGAACGAGTCTTCTATACCTATTCGGAAGAGGATGCCGGTTGGGATACCCACACTTTTTCATCCGACCCTGACCTGCAATACCAAACCCCCCGATCACCCTCTGCAGTGAGGGAGATGCCATGTCCCCACTGCTCTGCACCCATGGTTTATTCCGAGGAATACGGTGGGTGGTACTGTGACTCGTGCGACGAATGTGGTTGAAAATGACTGGTCCCCATGGAACTATGTTCAAGTCCTCTCTTTATGTTAACTCCACTTAACGTGTATGTTGCATTTTTGTTAACTGCACTTAACGTGTATGTCGTCAATCGATTCCAGAATTTCCTTTTTGCCCGGGCAATTTTTCTCGTGTCACCGATGGGCGTGATGATATCCTTGGTGCATCGCGAAAAGGGACAGAGGGGATGCTGATCCTGGCTACTAAGAAAAAATGTTCATAAAGGAGGGTTCTAACGGATAAGTTCCGGCCGCACATCATAATACATTTTCCAGTATATCCCTCACCTTTACATCTCAGACCCCCCATCTTACCGTATCGGTTGTGGGCAATGTTTAAGTACAATAGTCAAGACTATGTTTGTTAATCGTGAAGCCGAAATGCTAAAACTGGAGGATTGGCAGAGTGATGTGGCACTGATATACGGAAGGCGTAGGGTAGGGAAAACCAGGTTATTGAAGGAGTTCATAAAGGATAAAAATGCCCTGTATCTTTTGTGTGCGGATAAGGGAAGGGAGTATAATCTGAAAAATTTCTCACGGATGTTATCAGACAAGTATGACGTTCCAGGCCTAAGGTTTGAGAATTTTGGGGGAATGCAAATGGAGTGACGGGGTCGATGCTAATAAAATACTCTCCAGGTTGAAAGAGAAGGCGGAGTTCGTGAAGTGGAACGAGGATGATTAGTGAAGGTTACCTTGAAGGAGGTTCCATACATGTCAGGGCGGAGGCCAAAGGAGAAGGTACCTCGAATGCGGAGGAATCCTACTGGGAACAGACCGTGCGTCCCACCACCCACGATATCACCCTGGAAGGTGCGTTCAGAAAGAATTTAACCTATGGTTCGGGCTTCGGCTGGGAGACCCGGGTGCACAGTGCGTCTGTGGAAATTTCTGTACGGGATTCCGGGAGCTGGCAGACACTGGTATCGGACCCGGATATATCCCTTGGTGATACCGGGTGGACACCGTTCGAATCCGTGGTTTACCAACCCCTGGGTGTTGTGGATGCCATACGGATACTCATGCACGGTGAGGCCGAGGGCGACACAGGCCCCGCAGGCGGTGAACATACTGCCCTGGTAGAGCTCTGGGTCGATCAGATCAGCATGATTACCACGGATGCCACTGGTACTGAGGACAATCGGCTTACCT
>SLLU01000071.1 GCA_007133925.1 Candidatus Halarchaeoplasma halalkaliphilum
GAATGGGCGACCAACGGCGCCATGTACTTTTTTACCTGGCTTGGCATATTCATACTCCTCATGAATCCACCCTTCGGTGATTTCACGGATCCGGTGCTCAACAGGGTGGATTACTTTGTTGAGGTGGATGACATGTGGGTACCCCTGGAAGATTCCAACATAAGCGACCAAGGGACATACCGTCTAATGCTCATTGCAAAGATCACGGACAACGATGCGGTCAACGAGGAAAGTGTAACCATAGAGTACGAAGGCAGTATCCAACCCATGCAGCCCGCGGAGGATCATTGGTTCGAAGTGATATTCGAAGAGGTCTCTGCGGATGCAAGCACGAAGATATTCATCATACGGATGGAAGATATGAGCGGGAACTCCAATGAGGTCGCGGTGGAGAAGGTTATAAGTCCTTAGTTTTTTTTCGAAAGCGCCAATCCACAAACGTTTAATAACCTACTGCGATTTGAAGTTCGGCGAATTAGATGTCCGAGAAGGTCACATTAATAGTGAAAGAAGCTCCCCAGGAGGACGTTGGTCGGAACCGTGCCCGACTGGGAACAGACACCAGGATAAGTCTTGGGGTCGAGATAGGTGATGTAATCAAGATCAAGGGGGAGAGGGAGACAGTAGCAAAGGTTTTCAGATTATCGTCAGACGATGAGGGTATGGGTATCATCCGCATAGACGGTCTCGTCAGAAAAAATGCCAAGGTGTCCGTGGGTGACAGGGTGGAGGTTACGGCAGCTCACATAAAACCGGCCAAGAAGGTGGTAATCGCCCCGGTCATAGAGAAGGGGAACACCCTGAGGTTCGGCGAGGAGATAGAGGCCTTCGTAAAGAAGAGACTCTCCAATCGACCCATAATGGCTGGAGATGCCATCGTGATCCCGGGTATATCCCTCATGGGCGGCAATGTACCATTTCTGGTCATCACCACCAATCCTCTGGAACCCGTTGAGGTAACGGATTCCACCGAGGTAACTGTCAGGGAAGAACCGGTCAGCGAGGGCGAGATGATAGGTACCACCACCGTTACATACGAAGACGTGGGAGGTTTGCGGGAACAGCTCCAGAGGGTCCGGGAGATGATAGAACTTCCACTCAAACATCCGGATCTCTTCGAGAGGCTGGGTATCGAACCTCCAAAAGGTGTGCTGCTTCACGGCCCACCCGGAACCGGGAAAACGTGGATAGCCCGGGCGGTGGCCAACGAATCTGGCGCCAGCTTTTTTTCTGTTCAGGGTCCCGAGATAATGTCCAAATACTACGGGCAGAGCGAGGGAAAATTGCGGGAGAAGTTCGAGGAGGCCAAGGAACAATCACCATCTATAATATTCATAGATGAGCTGGACTCCATAGCACCAAAAAGAGATGATGTGAAGGGTGAAGTGGAAAGGAGGGTTGTCGCACAGCTTTTAACACTCATGGATGGTCTTAGCCAGAGGGGAGAGATCATAGTTATCGCCGCAACGAACCGTGTGAATGCCATCGACCCTGCCTTGAGGCGTCCGGGGAGGTTCGACAGGGAGATAGAGATAGGACTCCCTGACCGGGACGGCCGAAAGGAGGTCCTTCAGATACACACCCGGGGTATGCCCGTTGCAAAGGACGTAAGCCTTGATACCCTGGCCCATCTCACCCACGGCTTCGCAGGTGCCGACCTGGAGTCCCTGGCCAAAGAGGCCGCCATGCGCGCTCTGAGGCGGTATATCCCAGAGTTCGATCTTGACGAACCCCTTCCCAGGGAGGTACTTGAGAGGATGGAAGTCAGGGACGAGGATTTCATGAACGCTCTCAGGGAGATCGAGCCCAGCAGTATGAGAGAGATCATGGTTGAGATACCGGAGGTCTCTTGGGATGACGTGGGTGGCCTGGATGATATCAAGGAGAAGTTAATAGATCTGGTGCAACGCCCTCTGGATGATCCGGATTCGTTCACCAGGATGGGTATATCTCCTCCCAAGGGGGTTCTTCTGTATGGTCCTCCTGGAACCGGAAAGACCCTCCTGGGAAAGGCAGTGGCCAACGAATGTGATGCAAATTTCATCTCCATAAAAGGTCCGGAGGTCCTCTCCAAATGGGTGGGGGAGAGCGAAAAAGCAGTAAGGGAGATTTTCAAGAAGGCCCGGCAGACAGCACCTTCCATAATATTCCTGGATGAGATCGATTCCCTGGCACCCGAAAGGGGTATGGGAGATATCAACGAGGTGACTGACAGGGTGGTCAACCAGTTGCTCACCAGCATGGACGGTATAGAGAGCAATCCGGGTATCGTGGTGCTGGGAGCCACCAATCGACCGGATCGAGTGGATTCCGCACTTCTGAGGTCCGGCCGTTTCGACCACAAGCTGTTCGTTTCGGTTCCCGATGAGATGTCACGATTGGAGATATTCAAGATACACACCAGTACTATGCCTTTATACAAAGATGTGGATCTCCCCAAGTTGGCCCAATACACGGAATCCTTCGTTGGTGCGGATATAGAGGCCGTTTGCAGAGAGGCGGGGCTGTCTGCCATGAAGAAGATGTCCAACAAAGTTCGCATGGAGGATTTCATGGATGCCTTGGATTCCATATCTCCGTCCATCGACGAGGAAATATTGGAGATGTATCAAGAAATGGAATTGGACCTTGAAAGGACCTTTAGAAAGAAGAAAGATTATAATGGAGTTGGGTTATACCGGTAGTAAATCCGTCTATTAGATAGGAGGACAACAATATGAAAATGTTCGTGACCGAAATGCGTGGTAAAACGGTAATGACAAACGATGGGCAGATACTTGGCATGATCGATAATTTCGTGGTCGACACCAAATCGGGTGATATGAAACATGTCTTGGTCACCCCTGCCGAGGACGTGGAGCCCAGGCTCTTCGACACAGACGCAGAGGGCCGGCTGGTACTTTCTTTCCAGGGGATGAAAGCCGTCAGAGACGTAGTGGTGATGGAAAACATCAGCATAGAGTAGTGATCCATTCATAACGGTGCCCCACGCATGAATATGGGTTATCATGACCGATGGAATAAAGGATAGGTTGAAGCAGCTTGGGCTTAAACCATCAAAAAAACTGGGGCAGCATTTTTTAGTTGATGGGGAAATAGCAGCGCGGCAGGTAGAGGCTGCAAAAATATCCTCAAGAGATACTGTTTTAGAGATAGGCCCCGGCCTGGGAGTTCTTACGGAAGAGATCGTGAAAAAGGCCAAAAGGACCGTTCTGATCGAGAAGGACCCCGCTTTCAGGGGCTACCTGGCCGGCAGGTTCTCTTCCTACGATGTGGAGGTCATACACGGTGATGCACTGGATGTGGACTATCCCCTATTCGATAAAGTGGTGTCCAACCTACCATTCAATATATCCTCACCTCTCACCTTCAAATTATTGGAGCAAGATTTTGTGTCCGGTGTTCTCATGTATCAAAAAGAGTATGCGGAAAGGATGGTGGCAGGGGTGGGTGAACCTAACTACTCCCGTTTATCCGTGATGGTTTCAGTAAAAGCTGAAGTAGCCAACCTTTTCAGCGTTCACCGGAGCAGATTCTTTCCGCCTCCAAAGGTGGATGCCGCTGTTGTGTCCATGATTCCAAGGAAACCTTCCTTTGAGATCAAGCACCACGAAGTATATGAAATGGTCGTGAGGGAACTGTTTAACTACAGACGGAAAACCATCAAAAACGCGCTGAAATACGGTCTCGGAGTGGATACCTCTGGCCTTCCATTCGAAAAATTCAGGGGGGAAAACCTTTCTCCCCAGGAGATCAACAGGCTGGTGAACGCTTTGGTTGATAAGGATTTACTTTGAAATTCACTCCAGCCCCACTCCGCAGTTTGGGCAGAATTTCGCTTTATCGTCCACCTCTGTGGCGCACTCTGGACATTCGTATGCCATGACTACCAAACCAGTACCACACCCAGGACAAAAATTGTATTCTGAAGAGACTTCTGTCCCACATTCCGAACAAATCACTTGGGATACGATCTTTGCCCCGCACTTGTTGCAGAACTTGTCGTCACTGTTCACCATGGCTCCGCATTCTCCACATTCACTGAGATCCTCATCTCTCTCGGATACGACCTTCACCGGTACTTCCGGATGCTCCTCCGTTGGTTTTACCCTGTCTACCTTAAGGGCTGAGATCACACCGGCGTCCTTACCATCTATACATTTCTTACATCTCACCGCGTAACTCAGTGCCCCTGAATAATCTTCGTCCGCATAAAGTGCTTCGGCCTTATCCAGTAACATCTTTGCCTCGTCTGTGCCCTTTTCATCCATCAGATCCCTGGCCACTTCTATCTGGAACTTGGACTCCATGTAATTATCCGGCAGACTTTTCATCTGTTTTTTAGTCTCCTCGAATTCCTTGACATCGGTTTCCTCCTCGGGGACAAAGGAATCTCCCGGTGTCAGCTTGATCCCGGCCTCCCTGGACGATTTGATCCTTTCCTTTGCCTCCTCCACGAGCTGGGTCGTCTTGGGATAATCCCTCGCCTCCAGGGCAAGCTCCGCTCTACCCAGCAGGATCTCCGCAGGTGTCATATCGTATCCTTTTTCACTCAGAACATTACAGATACTTTTTGTACTCACCACCATGTTGTAAGCTTCGTCCTCGGGTTCCATAGTTCGATTTTTCTTAGCCATGACCCTTCTTTTTCCCTTGGATCTCTCAAAATATAACCATATGCCGAGTATGACCCCAGTGGCAACCACTAAGACAACGACCATAAATATCATGAATGTTTGAGAGTCCATAGTATCCCTAAATATTACGTGTAAACTTGATTTAACGTTTTCGGCATCATCTCAAACCTGTTTCACGTAGTTAACTGTGGGATGTTTTCCTTCTCGAACCGTGATATTGTATATCTCCGTGTTGGGTTTTTCACCGTACATCATCAAGGAGTTGTATCTGGTGAACACCTTTATGTGGATGTCCGCTACATATCTTGCGTTGTCCGCAAAAGAAAAACCAGGCCCCATCACACCGATGGTCAAGCC
>SLLU01000089.1 GCA_007133925.1 Candidatus Halarchaeoplasma halalkaliphilum
ATGAATAGCCCCGGTCCGTCCGGGCTCTTCGCAAATCCCAGGCCGACCTTTCGGGGGATATGTCGGCCTCCGATTCTGTTCGGGTACTCCTGAAGATAGGACCCTCCCCCTATCTTCCAGGTTACCATAATCTTTAATTATAAGAAGCAGGATAGCGTGGAAATCCTTATCAAGAGGTAAAGAATCCGCTCTATAGATATGATAATTTTGAGGTGAAAGAATATGACCACTACCAAGGATATACGACAGATCTGTGATATGCTGGACCAGATAACGGGAGACACATCCATTCCCAGGAACATAAGGAATGCAGCCGAGCAATGCGATAAGCTCCTGCTGGAATCTAAGGATGATGTGGATGTGAGGATAGCCTCCACCATATTCAAGCTGGAAGAGATGGCCGATGATCCGAACATACCCCTGCACGGTCGGACGATGATCTGGAACATCATCAGTCGGCTGGAATCCCTGAAACAGAACAACTAGGCGGTTCCGAACCTTTTTTCCCTTTTTACGTATCCCCGGAGTTCTTGTTTCAAATCCGAAAGGGGCACCCGTATCTGTTCCGTGGAAGATATCTCCCTCAACGTGACCGTATCATCTTCCATGGTATCGTAATCCACTGTTATGCAGAAAGGTGTGCCGATCTCGTCCTGTCTAGCGTATCTTTTCCCGATAGAGCCGCTTTTATCCCAGAAAGCGTTCATATCCCTTTTCAGGTCCTCGTACACCTTCCGTGACTTTTCCAGCAGACCGTCCTTGCGTACCAGTGGAAAGACCGCCGCCTGGTAGGGCGCCATGGGATAGGGGATAGATATCCAATCCCGTTCACCGGTTCGGTAACCCACATCCATGAGGGCCCATATGTTCCTGTCCTCCCCGAAGCTCAGCTCCAGAACATGGGGAACTATCCTTTCTCCCCCTTCTACGGAAACGCTCATCTTCTGACCCGATGCCTTTTGATGCTGGGTCAGGTCGTAATCGCCCCTGTAGTGTAATCCGGCAAGCTCCTTCCAACCTCCCAGTGACTCCATATCCACCTCCACATCGAAGTGGATGCGGTTGTAGAAGGCACGTTCTTCCGGTGAAAGCTCCCTGAGTCTCAGCTTATCCCGGGGGATCTCCATGACATCCGCAAAGAACTGGTACATCCGGACCATGTGATACCGGTAGAACTTGGGGAGATCATCCATCTCCTCCATGGTCATTTCCCGGATACCTTCACTGTTCGCTCTGAGGACGGGTAAAATCCGGTCCTTAACGGACTCGTAATGTTCGTCAAAGTCATCGCTTTGGGGATTGAAAAATATCTGGAGTTCCGCCTGTCGGAATTCCCTCAACCTGTAAACACCCTGTCTGGGAGATATCTCGTTCCTGAAGGCGCTGCCGATGGTGGCCAGGCCCATTGGGAGTTTTCTCCTCAGTGCTATGAATTCCCTGTGAAAGTTCATGTAGGTTCCCTGGGCCGTTTCCGGGCGCAAAAAACCCTTACGTTCACCGGTGGGACCTATGTCAACACCGAACATCATGTTGAAATCCATGGGTTGGTCCAGCTCCCCGCCGCAATCGGGACACCGGATACCCTTTTCCGCCATACATGATGCCATCTCGTCCTTGTCCATCCATTCCGCGGATTCGCCGGTTATATCTTCCAGTACGTGATCGCCCCTGTGGCTGTTCCCGCACTTTTTGCAGCGGACAAGAACGTCCGAGAACTGGTCAACATGGCCGGAAGCCTTTAGCACCCGGTATGGAAGTATGTTGGGAGTATATATCATGTGATAGTTGTCCATGTCCAGGAAAAAATCCTTCCAGATATGTTCCCAGTTATCCCTTATCCGAGCGCCCAGATGACCGTAGTCGTAGAACCCTGCCTCGCCTCCGTATATCTCCGAGCTTGGCCAAACGAACCCCCTGCGCTTGCATACAGATTCCAGTTCGTCCTTGTCTGCCACGGGAACACCTCACAGCAGTGTGCTGATAAGGTCCAGCTCGTACACCATGTTCTGAAGTACGTCCATCTCATCAACTATGGGCAGCTGGCCGAAATCATTGCGCCGCATCATCCTTGCGGCCTTGTGTGTCTCCATCTTGGAGAAAACGGACATGGGATCGGACACCATGGCATCCCGCACGAAGAGGTCGGGGACATCTATCTTGGACTCCTCGTAATAGAGCTTCATTATGTTTCGCACGCCTTCCCACGACCAGGCCTCCTCGTCCTCGCCCAGTCCCAGCTCGGATATAACTATCTCGCCGTTTATCTCGGTGAGACCGAAGAGGTCCCTATCTGTGATTATGCCTATGAGCTGGGCGTTGCTGTCCACCACAGGGAACGCATATGTCTTGGTTAGCTTCATGGTCTGAAGGGCCACCTTGATGGGTGTGCCCTCGAACAGGGGTACGCACGGCCTTGATACCGCATCCCCTACAGGGGTTTTGATCTTTTTATCCTCCACGTAAAGGAGCATGTCGGCGGTGGTGAGAATGCCCACACACCTTTCGGCCCTGTTTTTCACTGGCAGGTAGTGTATGTTTTTCTCCACGAATAACTTGGCCGGGACGTCCAGGGGATCATCCTCGTATATGCTGGGATGTTCCTTGTTGTACAATATGGCCAGCTGGTCCTCGTAGGGCTGTTCGAAGAAATCGTGTCTGCTGATGAATCCCCTGAGCAGACCATCCTTGATCACAGGCATACCGGTCAATTTGTGTTTGACCATGAGGTTCATCACGTCCCTCCGGTTCCCGGGCAGTTCCACCACTATGGGATCGGGTGTCATCAGATCCGATACGGTTTTCATGTTTTTCATTCCTCCCGGGTCTTGATCACCATGACCGGGCACGCGGCATGTTTGACCACCCTTTCCGTTACGCTCCCTATTAGCAGTCTGGAGAGCCCAGAGCGATCGTGTGTTCCTATAACTATGAGGTCGAAATCCTTGGACTCGGCCACTATCAGTTCGTCGGGATGCCCGTGGATCAGGCTCTTCTCCATCTCGACCCCCATCTCATCTGCGGTCGCTTCTATCTCATCCAGGATCTCGTTACCCTTGGCCTCCATGTGTCCTCTCAGGGTAGTTATGAGGTCATCCGGGGGGATATTGCTGAAGTTTCCCTTATCCACCACAAAAAGTACCTTAACCTTTGCCCCTATCATCCTTGCCAGGGACAATCCCTTGCGTACTGCCACGTCACTGGTCTGAGATCCATCCGTCGGTATCAATATTCGTTTGAAGTCTTCCATCTTACCACTCTACGATTTCAATCACATTTTCGGGTCCCGTTCGGATCACCGCATGGGCAGCCGGATCCCCTTCGGGGGGCTCAAGGATCAAGTATCTCTCCCTTGAATCCACACGGGACTTTGACCTCCCAATGCCCCATGTTAAATTTAAAGCTTTTCTAGGATTCCACGTGGCCATGAGAAGGATCCGCAGGGGGTCTGCCCCGTTTTTAGATATGGTGTAAGCTGCCTTCATCTCCCCGAACATGTCCGGCGAAGATATCATGGCGTTGTCCGTACCCAAACACAGGGTCAACCCGGCTTCCAGCATACCGGATATGTCCGGTGCCTTCCCGAAGAACATGTTGGAGCGGGGGCAGATTACAAAGGGGATACCCTCCCCGGCACATTCAGCGAGGTCTTCCGGAGAGGCCTCCACCATGTGCACCAGATGATGGACATGGAGGTCCAGCAGCTTATCCAGGGGCTCCCTCACCGCCTCGCTGCAGTGCATGGCCAGTGGTTTGCCAGCCTTATGCACCTCCTCCGCCACCTGCTCCAGGGCCAACGGGTCCCAGTCCCTGAATGCGCTGAGACCCATGCCGTGGGACAGGGATAGTAGTGCACTCAGCTCTTCTGGATCGAACCGGTTGTACCGGGGCCGGGACATTATCCGCACACGGGGCTGGCACTCCATGCCCTCCAGGGCATCCCTCAGTATCTCCACTCCCTCTACACCTCCTTCCCTGAAATCAACCATGTCCAGTATCCCGTTCTCCATGGCCTCCCGAAGATACTCCCGAACGGATGTGGTTATCTCTTCCCTGGAAGCACTCTCCAGGGCCCTGTGCTTGAAACCACCGGGTCCTACGATCTCCTCTATGGTCCCGGACGGTACCTCTTTCACCACGGAATCCCCTGTGTGTACATGGGCGTTGTACAGGGTCGGTACGATCATGCACGGTATCCCACTATCTCCCCCCTCTTCGAAATCCACCACGGTTCCCATTCCACGGAGGGGATCATACTCCACGTTGACCCGGGCCTGGACGAAGCCCTCCGGTGTGAGGAAGGGACCTGAATAGGTTTTCATGGTTCTTTGTGAACGTTCACGGGGTTTAAACCTTTTTACCATCTCCCAGTTCCCTCCTGAGATGTTCCACCCGGTCCTCCACTGAGGGATGAAAAACCCCCGCCAGCAGGAACTTTGTGACCCTGTAAGACAGAGAATCCTCATTAACCTTCATTTTTCCCATGAGGGAGTTCAGGGTGGATTCCAGTATTTCCTCGGGACTTCTGGAATAGCCCAATTCACGTATCTTCCTGCCCGCGAAGGTATCCGCATCGTACTCGTCCTCATGGAACCTGTCGGAATAGGCCTTCATGAAGATGAAGCAGAATACAACGAAGAACACGAAGTCCGTTTGGGAGACCGAGATCCCCAACAGCAAATCTCCCGTGAAATAGTGATACCAGTAGGGTACTGACAGCACTGCGGCGAGTGTGCAGAGAAGTGCGAAGAATACCGGTGTGTTCTGCCTCAGTGTTTTGTGTGCCTCCTCGTGCAACAGAGAGAAGGCGATCTCGTCCTCCTCCAGCACGATCCCGCTGCGGTGGTACAGTACCTGAAAAAAGAGCGAGGCCTTGAAGTTATCCACTCCCAGGGGATAGCCGCCTCTTTTGGCCTTCAGTCTCCGGTTGCCATGGATGGCTCCCTTGGCTTTCAGTTCCTCGAATACTCTTTTAACCCTCTCGTTAGC
>SLLU01000074.1 GCA_007133925.1 Candidatus Halarchaeoplasma halalkaliphilum
CTTCGTCAGCTTTATTTACCAGTGAGATATTACCTATGCTGAAGGTTACGTTTTGTTTCATGATTATTACCGATTGCAACAAAACGTAACCTTTTTAACTTTTCATGTGGCGAGGTTAGGTTCAAAATCGAAGGGAGCATCGTCTATGCCTATGGCTCTTATGTTTACTTTCATCTTAACACCTCCTCAGAGGAGGGAAAGACCACCGGTTATCTCATCGATTATATCCTCGGGCCCGGGCCCGATACCCAGGCATGTTCTTGTCCCTGGCGGTATCTCCGTAAGACCCGCATCGGCTATGTCCACAGCTACTATATCCCTCCTCCTGGCCATCTCCTTTAGGAAGTCCATATGTTCAAGATCATCGCAGAGTACTGATACCTTTTTTTGCCCTTCCCCATACCATTTAGTAAAGTGCTTTCCCCGCTTTTTACTCTCCAAGGCACAGGATACCGCCGCATGCCCAGCCTGGACGGACAGTTTACCTGGTGAGAGTTTCAGATCCCGCCTGAAAACAAGTACCATCTTGTATTTGAATTTCATATGATGTCCCCTAATAGATCTCCTGGGCCCTGAGTACTTCCAGTTCCTTCAATCTCTCATCCAGTTCCTTCAATTCGTCTTTAGCCCTTTTAATCTCTAACTCGTAGTGCTCCCTAATGCTCTTGGCATTGGACCTGCTCTTGGATTTCGCTTCCTTGATCCGGTACTTCAACTGCTGCCTCTTCCTTGAAAGCTTCTGCATCTCGTGGAGGATATCTTTTTCGTCATGGTACTCGAACCCTTTGGGTTTGGGTTTAGGCGGCTCGGGCCTATCAAGTGACGGATGGATCCAACCCATCCACTGGTATGCTCCCCTGTACCATCCTATCATAAAAGACACGGCGGTTATCGATAACAGGGCGGTCCATATGTAGGGACCGTCAAAATATCCCTTTTCGTCGAATTCCACCGGTATGGATCCCAGAAAAAAACCGACCAGTATCACGATGACTATGCTCATCCCTATTCCCAGTGTGATCCGGTAGAGCATGTCGAATTCCTTGTCCAGCTCTCCTTTCCTGGGAAATATTGCGTTAACCGCTGCGAAGCCAGGCAGGAAGAATATGAACAAGGTCCCCAATATCAATTGCAATGCCATTTCCCCAAGCTATCCGTGTAGGTATAAAAATGCTTTTTGGTGTTCAATCCCTATTTCCTGTCGAATTCATCGTATATCTCCCCCAGCAATTCCTCCACGATATCCTCCAGTGTGATCAGGCCGTCGAAGTTCCCCTCTTCGTCCACTATTATAGCCATGTGAATTCTGCTCTTTCGCATCCTCTGGAACACGTCGGTGATCTCATCATCGTTACCAACAGCCATGGGTACATCCCTGGCGTAATCCTCCATGATCCCCCTTTCTTCCCCCAACAGGTCCTTGCTGTAAACGATACCGATTATCTGATCTGATCCGTGTTTGGATACAGGTATACGTGTCAAACCGTGTTCCTTGATGAACTCTACTCCCTCGTCCACGGTGATCATGGAGTCCAGAACGAAAGAATCATCCCGGGGTATCTTGACAGATCTCACCTTGACGTCACCGAACCAGAATACGTTGTGGACTATCTTCTGCTCTATCTCCTTTATCTGCCCCTCCTCTTTCAGCATGGATGCCAGGTCCCTCACGTCACCTTCGGTTATGTGCAATTTTTCTTTCTTTGTCTCCCCACCTAAAAACCTGATTATGTTGTTTGATATGTCACTGAGTACGATTATAAGTGGGTAAAATACCTTTGAGAGGTAGAAGATGAACTTGGCGTTCTTTATTGCGAATCGTTTTTTGTTCTTTATAGCAAATCCCTTGGGAGTTATCTCGGCGAATATGAGGACCAATATGGTAAGGACTCCTATGGCTATGGAGATCCCCAGGTCTCCGAGGAGATCGTAGGCCAACTTAGTGGATATGGCCGAAGCGGTGATATTCACAAGATTGTTACCGATGAGGATGGTTATTATTGTACTATCCATGTCCGACCTGAGCTTGATAATAAGATCCACATGCTTATCGTTGTCCAGTTTCATCTGGGCCAGATCTACCTTGGTCAGGGCGGTGATGGAGGTTTCCGCACCAGAGAAGCGTCCGCTGATGTAAATGAGAACGGCCAGAGATAACAGATATGCCAGATGTATCGTTTCCATTTCAATCCACTTTAGCAGGGGGAATCAAAGTGTTGATAGCAGTGCTTCTAAATATTCTTTGCTGAGGGCCAACCCTTCCAAAGAACGACCTTCTATCACCCAATTGCCCCTGTATCCCTTCAGTTCGTTCAGCACTGCTGGGAAGTCGATATCCCCTTCACCCAGGGGCAGGTGGAGATCTTTGTATCCTTGATTATCGTGTAGGTGAACGTTCACCGGTTTCATACGGAGAAAATCATCCAGTTTTCCGGAAGTGAATCCATGTCCCACATCTAGGCAGAAGTCCAGTCCAGATGTTTCCAGCATATTCTTCATCTCCCCGGGTTCGATACCCATTGTGGGGTACGGTGCCGGCATGTTCTCAAGGGCTACAGAAATCCCCCTTTCTCTTCCGAGGGCAGATATATCTTTCAGGGAACTCAGCTGGGCCTCCATGGCTCCCGCCCATGTTTTTCCTATGGGCGAGTACAATCCCGGATGCACGGTGACCATATCCGCATCTATGGATACCGCCAGGTCCATGGCCTTTTCGATCTCATGTACGGAGGCTTTCTTTATGTCGGGATTCATGCTCGCGATGTTTATGTCGTTGAAGGGTGCGTGGACCTGTACGTAAAGGTCGCTGGTTGACAGTACGTCTTTGATGTACTCCCTGTGGTGCCAGCCGTGTTCGTATTCGGCCAGGAATTCCCATCCCTCGAACAGTGGCTCCAGGGACCCCATGATCTCCTGGAAAGGCTGGAAGCAGAACATAGGATTGGAGGCGAGTATCATCTGTTGTCCTCCCCCCCTGTCAGATACCCTATCACCTCTTGTATGTTGTCCGAATTCACCTCGACCGTTATACCACCCAGGGGTTGGGGTCCGTCAAAAAAATTTACCCTGGAACTGCACGAAGATTGTTTGGATAGAACGAATCTGCACCGGTTGTGATCCGAATTCCTCAGCATAACATCCCTAGCGGTGTCCCTTATGATGGTATCCCTCAGTATATCAGAAAATTTTCTCAGGGATGTGGTGTGTCCTTTTATATGATCTTCCCCCACCTCCCACTCCGCTTCCGGGAATATGTTTGTGAGGCACTTTAAAACGAGATAGGAATCCTCGGTGGGTTTTAGAGGGGTATCGATGGTTGCTTCGAAGTTCGGAGGATTTTCGTTCATGGGTACCGACTCATAGGTAGAGGTATATAAAAACTTGCACCTCATGGTTGCGGGATATTGGAAGAGGAAGAGAAACCTTTATAATCAAAAAATCCTCTCGGTGAAGCACTGAATGGTATAGTGTGTATCTGAGTCTTACGTCAAGCACGTTTGGCTCAACTATCCAATTCGCAAACGGGCTCATAGTCTAGTTGGTTATGACGTCGCCTTCACACGGCGGAGATCGCCGGTTCGAATCCGGCTGAGCCCACTATAAATCGAAGATTTATATGGGATTACGAAAAAACGATAGTTTTTTTGGTTAAGCCCACTAATGTCCCATTAGTTGGCTTACGAGAATCCGTTAGGATTGTTGTTTAGCCCACTTGGATCTAATTGTCTACACCACTGTATTTGAAAACTGAGTCTAACTTGTATATCGAATCCGGCTGACAAGTTAAGCTATGCTTAACGAGTTATTGGAAATCTTTAGATTTCCGATTGAGCCCACTATAAATCGAAGATTTATATGGGATTACGAAAAAACGATAGTTTTTTTGGTTAAGCCCACTAATGTTTCATTAGTTGGCTTACGAGAATCCGTTAGGATTGTTGTTAAGCCCACTTGGATCTAATTGTCTACATCACTGTATTTGAAAACTGAGTCTAACTCGTATATCTAATCCGGCTGACAAGTTAAGCTATGCTTAACGAGTTATTGGAAATCTGTAGATTTCCGATTGAGCCCATTACAAATCGAAGATTTATATGGGATTACGAGAATCCGTTAGGATTGTTGTTTAGCCCACTCCCTTCGGTCTCACAGAGACGATAATATTTAATAACAAAGGCTTGTTCATATTACCTAGATGAAGAAACTGGTGCTAATCATGATTATTATCGTGTTGATCCCTTTCGCAATGGTAGGGTGCACGGACCAGCCCTCCTCTCCACCTCAAACATTTTATCCCCGGATGGTGCTGGATTACCAGGAAGGTGGGCCTAATGGAACTACCACCATATACGTCTCCGGTGTGGAGATGACAAGATATTCAAACATATCCATACTCCAAGATGGTGATTTAGCTGCCCATACCAACAATTCATTTTCCCTGGAATATGAAACCTTAAAAGGAGAATTCGAACTGGAAGTTTTTGCGAGCACCGAGGAATTAAACTTCTTCTTTCATGCACATATCATGGTTATCAATGAAGATAACATCGTTTATGAAATAACAACAGACGAAAACGCAATCCGGAACGTACGGGAAGGTGACCTGCCTTACATCCAACGCATGAGCCGCATGGAGGTGGAGTAGATCAAAAAGATACCTAGTTCATTGTTAATCCTGGGATTCGTGGTGATGGTCATGGGTCTCCTGGGGATCGGCATAATCTCGGGCTTTTTTCAGATCGGAGATGTGCTCACAGGGTTCTATACCTTAGTATTCGCCCTCGTATTAGTATCCATATTCGGCATCGTGGGTGCGATCTTCCTAGGTATGTTCATCTCACACAGGGTTTTATCCACCCAGGAATTCACGGCATTCGAGGAAGAGATGTTGAAGATGAAGGATGACGTGGAGTACATCAGAAAAAAGCTGGAAGAGCAGGAAAAGAATTAAGCAAGAGACTCAGGGCACAATTCTCTTCGGGAACAATTGGCGCATTTACCCGGTCGATTGTGGTTTCGATGAACCTCGCCAGATTCGAGAATATTTTTCATCTCATCCACCTTGGTGAGCAATAATTTCTTCAGTTGGGAATCATAATCCACAACGAATTCCTTGGACTCGTACTGCACTATACCGTAGGGCGGTGTTTTGCCCGTGCTCTCCTCTAACAGATAACAGTAGGCAGCCAGTTGAAGTAAGTGAGAAAAAAAAGGACCCTTGGGCACTCTTCCCGTTTTTACTTCCACGGGTATCTGATAACCGACCTTATCTATGATATAGTCCGGTCTTCCCCTAACCCGAAATATTTGAGAGACCAGCATGGGGGATTCATCCTCCATCTCATCCACGTATTCGATCTTCCCGTCGGCGACGTTGTACTTTTTCCTTTTAGCTTCCGCTTCGATCTCAAGCGTGAGGGATACCTTCAACCAATAACAAGCTCCCACCAACCATATGAGGGATATGATCTGGGCGATCATGGCTATGTTCTCGTCGGTCAATGTTAATGAAAATGCAAACACGGTGAGAAGTGTGGCCCCCATGGCCAGAACGAGCATGATCCGTTCTTCCTTGAAATTTTCTTCTTTGATAAGATTACGCTCGCTGGCATAAAGGAGAAAGGTTGCGGCAAGGAGCCATATCATAGAGATCACTAGAAACACCTGCTGTTGAAACCCCTCCGGACTCAGGAAAGTCATTCCAAACATGGATACTATGGTGGCCGCCACGGCAAGCCAGAGAACAAGATTTTCCACCATGAGGGACCTAGCTTCTTTCATCTTCACCTCCCGTATAGCGGACCCCATCTTCTCGTGGTCTTTAGTTCCCTGCTTCAACTCCTCGTTGGTCACCTCCTCTTCCTCCAAACTCAGCCACCATGACAGGGGACAGTATCCGTATTTTTCTATATCCCCTGCGGATATCCAATCGCTTTCCATTATGGGTTTTATATTGCACTTATTTGTTAAAAGGTTTGTGGAAGGATTCGAATAATTCACATCAGTGAAAGGAGAAGAATGAGGACCATGGGGTATCGAGTGGAGATGAAATAGAGCGGAAGTCTTTTTCCCTTCAACCCGGAAACCCTCTCCGGTTCCTTTGATAGAGGTATGGTGCCTATGTCAGCACATGTGAAAACAAGAGCTGATAGAAGTAATGCAAATGGTAACAACGAAAGGAGCGATAGGCCCCGGGGCGATAGGAATGGTATCACCGTCAGACTGCCAATGATTGTAAATAGGGATGCCAATGTGACCGTAGTCCGGACCCCCAATCGGTGTGCTGCGGTGGATATACCACATTTCATATCCACCTCGTAGTCCTCGGCCACGTTGACCAGATTTATCCCCAGGTTGAGCACGGCATACCCTGTAACGAAGAAAATGAAACCGGAAGAAAGGTCCGGGTCCAGGATCATGTGTCCAGCGAGTATGGGCAGTACATAAACGCCAAGGATCACAGGCAGGGGGCCCACCACCCCTCTCCCTTTAAAGCGAAAGGGGGGAGCAGAGTAGATGTACGAGAATAGCCAGCCCATAAGTCCCAAAAAGGCCACGGGTAAGTGGCCTGATAAAAGAAAAAAGAGTATGCAGAAGAATATGACCATGTTCTCCAGGACCATTATCTTCTTCATCGTCGGCAACCCGATAAGTTCCACAGATTCGGATAGTTCCCTCTTTTTCAAGGAGTCCACCTCTCTATCGTGGTAGCAGTTCAGGTTGCAAGCGAAGGAAATGGACGCCAGGAACAGTAGCGCGAAAACGGGCAACTCAATGACCATGAGATCCCCCGGGGAATCAGCAGCGTAAAGGGGTCCTAGTAGTATAGTTGCCAGGGAGACCATCTGTATCTTCCAGCGGCTTACCTCCAGGAATGCCTTTACTTGCTTCACAGGGAACCTAAAAACCCGGGTGGTTATAAAGTTGAGGTCATCTCTGCCTTAATATGGTCTCCACTTCGTAAAGATCCACGGTGGTGTCCTTGCATCCGTCTTTGGATAGAGGTATCCCCTGGGGGATGATGTTGAACACAACTACCTGTTCCATGTTTTCAGCCAGTTCCATAAAACATGCCACACCCACTATTGCAGTGGGCTTCAGCTCCTCCATTATCTTCCGAGCCATGCTGCCGCCGGGGATAACATAAACCCCATTGTAACCCAGTCCGTCCGCCATTTTCTTTATATCCCCTATGGAGCACGATCCGCACTCACTGCACAAATACCCGTGATCGGTGAACTCGGCTTTGCATTTGGTAACGTCCCGCATACAGTGGGGCAGCAGTACTATCCTTTCTTCGAATGGAACCCTGGAAAAGCTGTTCTTGAAGGCTGAATTTTTCAAGAAGATATACACACGATCGTAAACATCCGGATCTATATCCATCCGGTTGAGGAAGGATTTTATGGTGCTTCCCCTGGTGAAGTCCATACCAGAGTTCATAGCTTTGGAGATTATCTCTTTCATCTTGAGGTACATGTAAAATACATAGGATTTAAAATTATCCCAGGATTATCCGCACGGTATCCCCCTCTTCGAGCACGTGGTCCGGCCCCACCCTCTGCTTGGGGAATTTGGCAGTGGGTCCCCATATCCTGGCATAGCTAAAGTTATCGACAAAATCGCTGTGAAGCTTTCGGCACACGTCCTCCACCGTGGCCCCTCTCTTGATTATGATGGGTTCGTCATCACCTTTTTCGCCCTGGGGTTTAAGATAAACTCTTATGAGGTCCAGGGCCTGGAACATACTTTCTTTTAATTCTTCCAGTCCCTTGCGCTCTCCGGCGGAGATGAACACTGGATCCCACTCTGAAAGGTCCCCCTCTATCTTTTTCCTTTTTTTATCGTCTGTGGTATCCATCTTGTTGACCACGGCGATGGCCGGTATGTAAACCCTGTTCCCGCTGAGATGATCGATCAGTTCGTCTATGGTGATCTCCGTACGGATTATGATGGTGGCATTGATGTAACCGTATTCCCTCATGACGGACTTGATGGTCTCGGGTTCCAGGGCACCCAGATCCACGGTGCTAGCCACATCTATCCCACCCCGATCCCTCTTTTTTATCACGATCTCCGGTGGTTTCTTGTTCAATCTCACTCCCATCTGTTCCAGTTCCGATGCGATCTCACGTATCTCCAGTCTATCAACATCGGCCATGAGGACCAGGAGGTCCATGACCCTTGCCACGGACAGAACCTCTTTGCCTCTGCCTTTGCCCACTGCGGCACCCTGGACCAGACCCGGGAGGTCCAGTATCTGTAACACCGCTTCTTTGTATCTCATCATTCCCGGTATGACATCAAGGGTTGTGAAATGGTAATCCGCCACCTCGCTTTTGGCGTTTGTGAGGGCATTGAGGAGTGTGCTCTTCCCAACACTGGGATAGCCTATGAGACCGATTGTGGCATCACCGTCCTTCTTTATGGCATAACCTCCGGATGTGGAGGTTCCTTTTCCCTGTTTTAACTGCTTTTCTTTGAGTCGTGACAACTTTGCCTTCAATTTACCTATGTGGTGTTGGGTGGCTTTGTTGTAGGGAGTATCGCGAATTTCCTCCTCTATGGATTCTATCTCTTCTTTTATATCCGGGGTCATGCTTTCCAGCCAATCCTGTGTATGCACATAAAAATCTATCGGCCTGAGTATCTGAAGGCGATGTTGCAGCTCCCCTCCCTACTCACCATGCAGGGCCCCACAGGGTCTCCGGGTGTGCATCCCTTACCGAAGAGGAGACATTCCCTGGGTTCCGTTATACCCCTGAGTACCTCACCGCACAGGCAATCATCTCTTTCCCGGTATGCCCTTGTTCTGACCTCTTCAAGAAGATGGGAGAACTCCATACGGGCGTCATGCCGGGCGTATTCATCTCGAAGCTCAAGACCGGAGTCCGGTATGACAGGAAACCCTCTCCAGTCCGTATCGACCCTTCGGAACACCTGTTCTACCAACCTTTGTGCTTCCGGGTTCCCCTCAGTCTTCACCACCCTATCGTACTCGTTCTCCACCTCCGCACGTCCTTCCTTGACTTGTTTTACCAGCATGTGGACCGCCATGAGTACGTCCAGGGGCTCGAATCCGGCTATCACCTGGGGGATGCCGTGTTCCCTAGATATGAATTCGTAGGGGCGGGTTCCGATAATAGTGCTCACATGTCCCGGTTCGATGAGACCGTGGAGGTCAAGTTCTCCCATGTTGATTATGGCCTCCAGGGCGGGAGGGATGACCCTGTTGCAGCACAGAACAAAGAAGTTATCCGGTGCCCCCCTTGCCAGCACAGAGGCTGTCGAAGGCGTAGTGGTCTCAAAGCCTATGGACATGAAGACCACTGGCTTGTCTGTATCTTCGGCCATTTCCACAGCATCGTCTATACCGTAAACCACCCTCACGTCTCCCCCTTCCTCCTTGGCGTGCATGAGGGATCTCTTCTCCCCGGGTACCTTGATCATGTCTCCGAAGACAGTCATGGTGATACCGTTTTCGGCCAGAGTGATGATCTCCTGGACCTCCCTGGGAGTGGTAACGCAAACTGGGCATCCGGGACCCTGTATTATCCGTATCCCCGATTCCTTTAGCATGTCCTCAAGTCCGAACCTCACAAGGGTGTCCTGATGGGTTCCGCAGACGTGCATTATCTTGAGGTCCACATCCGCCTCCTGTATCTTGTCTATCAAAGTTTCTGCCATCTTCTTGTCTCTCAACCTGAATTGATCCAAATCCATTTTCATTCCTCCTTCAGGGCCGTAACCCCAACTATCTTTGTCTCCTTACCCTTGAGCAATACCGGTCTCTCGCCACACTTGGGGCAGGAGATGATGGGTATATTGTAATGAAACCCCGGGTCCTCAACGTACTCTACGGGTCCCTTATATCCGCATGCCTCACAGCCCACCTCGGGACACACGAATGTCATCTTCAATTGGGAACCCTCCAGAGAAGTCCCCTTTATGATGACCTGGTAGGCGAATTCCAACTGTTCACGTCCCAGGAACGTGAGTTCGCCGATCTCCAGGTGTACCTCTGTAACCCTGTCCACATCGTGCAGTTTCAGTTCTTCTTCCAGGGCCGCCACCAGCTGTTTCATCACCGAGTACTCATGCATTTGCGTTCCGTTAGGGTAAGGGGGTATAACATCCTTTCGATTTCACTTGGCGCACGAACGAAACCTTCATAAACCATCAATACTCTGGGTTTCCGGAATGAGAGACTGGAAAGGTTCCTTGGAAGAAGGTGTAGTACAAGGAGAATCGCGAGATATGATATATGAACCCGCAGTTAATTTAAAGGACATACCCACGGGGTAGCATCACATGAGCCGTATGTCCTTTTACCTCAAAGAGCGACTCCTTGACATAGAACACAGATATTCAATAGAGGCTCATGAGAGCAAGATTCTTCCGCCCAGGGAAAAGAAGATCATAACATGGTTGATCTCCATGACCTTCTGGTTGGTTATAACAGGCAACATTCACTGGCAGAACCTTTTACTGGGTAGCATGGTATCCATAGTTGTCTCGTTATTCCTCTACGAGAACCTCACCGACGACATACGATTCAAGGGGAACACGGGGGCTCGTTTGCTGAGTTTGTTTTTCATTGAGATACCCCAGTATCTCTTCATAATGGTCTTCCAACTGCTGGAGAGCAATGTGAAGGTTGCCAAGCACGCCATACTGATGGATATCAACCCGGGCATAGTGAAGGTAAGGAGCAACCTGCGTTCGGACACGGGAACCACCATACTGGCCAATTCCATCACGCTCACACCGGGTACCCTCACCCTAGATGTGGACCAGAAGCTTGACAGAACTTATTTCTACGTTCACTGGATAGATGTGACCACCCTGAATATGGAAAAGGCCGGAGACGAGATAAAAGGAGATGTGGAAAGATGGTTGGAGAAGATCTTCTGGTGAACCCGTTCTTCTGGACCATAGCGGTCCTGCTCATAACCAGTTTCATCCTTTTCTACAGGGTCATAGCGGGACCTACACAGCCGGACAGGATCGTGGGTTTCAACACCATATCCACAAAGATAGTAGTGGTCATAGCCTTACTCTCCATACTCTACGATGAGTATTACATGGTCGATCTGGCCCTGGTACTGCTGCTGGTGAATGCGGTGGGAGGTCTGATACTGGCTAAACACTTCGAAATGGGGGCCGCCAAATGATAGAATACCTACTCCTTTTGATGGGGACCTTGATAATGATCTTCGGAGCCCTGGGTGTGCTGAGGTTCCCGGATGTGTATACCAGACTACACGCCGCTACCAAATGCGACACAGGTGGGGCAATGAGCATACTCATCGCAGCGGCCCTCCTCATACCGGCTCCGTGGTCAGTTAAGTTCAAACTCCTTGTCCTCATGTTTCTCATAGGCCTGATAAACCCCATGATCTCTCATGCCATAGCCCGGGGTGCGTACAAGAGCGGGATCAAACCAAAAGTGATGGTGGATATGTATGCTAGAGATAATAAATGAGATAGTTTTGATCTCCATGATACTGCTTGCCTTCCTGGTGATAGAGGAAAAGGTAATGATCAGTGCGGTGATCAAGTATGCCCTAATGGGACTCATGCTTGTGTTTGCTCTTTTTTATCTCAAAGCCCCTGATGTGGCACTCTCCGCCATAGTGGTGGGTGCCCTGGTGATAGGGCTATTTGTTTATACCATCGAGGAGGTGTCTTCTTGAAGCGTGTACTGGCCCTTATCCTTCTGATAATCCTCGGGGGCATGCTGCTTCAGATAGATCACGGAAGGGAATACGGAGGGAGCTACGATCACTACGTTCAGAACTGGGAGGAGACGAACATACCCAATCTGGTGACGGCCGTCCTTGTGGACTGGAGGGCCTACGACACCCTGGGTGAGGCCACCATACTTTTCACCTCTGCCTTGGGATTCTACCTGATACTTGGAGGTGATGACGATAAAAATGTCAAAGGTGGTTAGAAAAAGCGCATCATTGATATCTCCTTTCCTGGTGATATACGGCATGTATCTCGTGATCTACGGACACCTCAGCCCAGGCGGTGGATTTCAGGGAGGTGTGGTACTCTCTGTGTCAGTTATAATGATGATAACCGCCCATGGCTATGTACTGGTCAGGGATACATTCAGGGTTGATTTCGTCAAGCTGGTGGAGGGTTCAGCGTCACTTTTCATTTTCGTTCTTGCATGCATGGGCATCCTCTTCGGTTCATTCCTTCACAATTTCCTTCAGGGAGGTTCTTTCGGAACTCTTTTCAGCGGTGGAAACACGGTTCTCCTGAACATCGCCATCGGTTTGAAGGTGGGTACTGCATTCATAATCATGTTCTACGTAATGCTGAGGTGGACAGAAAGTGATTGATTCTATAACCGGTGGATATCTCACTGCGGAGATCGCAGGGATCATCCTATTTCTGATAGGAGTTTACGGACTCATGACCAAGGAGGACCTCATCAAACAGGTCCTTGCCATCAACATAATATCCGCCGGTATCGTCCTTTACTTCGTTGGTGTGGCCTACGTTTCCGGTGGGGGAGTTCCCATATTACCCAATGATAAGGTCGTGGATCCCCTCCCTGCAACACTGGTGCTCACGGGCTTCGTGGTTGACGTAGCTATAACCGCCCTTGCCCTGGCCATAATCATCCGTATCAAGGGGGAAAGAAAATGATACCTTTGATGGTTGCTATCCCCCTTATGACCGCCTTCATACTCACCATACTGGCCGCCTTCGATGTGGGAAAGAATGTAACCCGAGTGTTGTTTCCCCTGGGGGCAGTGACCCCTCTACTTATATTCTTACTCCTGGTTGGTGACGCCCCAATGCAGGAGGTGGTGGGCGGTTGGGAACCCATTTCCGGCATAGAGGTGGCCCTGGACGGAATAAACATGTACATCCTTCTGGCGGAGTTGATCATATTCACCATGGTGGCACTGTACTCAATGGTCTATTTCGATTGGATTCGTGACACAGAGATCAAGGTGGGTAGGTCCATAATCCCCTGGAAACCGCATCTGGGAACAATAAAGCACGGTCCGGTGTATCCCCTCATGCTCCTCATGCATGCTGGGGCCATAGGTGCCCTGGTGAGCAGGGATCTCTTCAACTTCTTTGTTTACATGGAGATCGCTTTGGCGGCCACCTTCATATTGGTTGCCTTCTCCCAGGAGGTGGGTTCGAAAGAGGCGGCGTATCGTTATCTGATATTCTCCGTGATGTCCTCTTTCTTTTTCCTCCTGGCCCTGGGTATCATATACGTGAACACGGGGTTCCTCAACATCGGACTCATACAAGAAAATATCATACTGAACCGGGAAACGGAGTTTGCCTTGTGGATCATGGTTGTATCTCTTTTCGTCAAGGCGGGCATATTTCCTCTACACCTTTGGTCACCCCACGTTCACGCAAAATCACATGTGCCCGTGGCCGCCCTTGTTTCCGGCATAATGGTTACACTTCCCATGTACCGCCTCACACTGCTGGTCACCTACTTTCCGGACGGTATCTCGTCCACCCTACTAATGATTTTCGCCTTCTCTGCCATTTTCTTCGGCATATTAGCCGCATTCCTTGAGTATGATGTATTTCGCATGCTCGCTTACTGCACTGTCACCAACATGGGATTTGTACTTCTTGGCGCAGCATTGCTAAACGAGGAGGCCGCTCTCAACCATCTATTCGTACACATGCTCCTTAAAAGTGCTCTATTCTTATCCCTTGGAACCATAATCTATGCTAAAGGTTCAAGGGACATGAGGAATCTCAACTACAGGGACAAGCCCTTCATGGCCCTGTCTGTACTGTTCCTGAGCTTCTCCCTATGCATGGTATTTCCCCTGCTCGGTTCCCATACACTGGGCACGATATACAACGAACTAAACGGCTTTTGGAAGATGGTCTTTTCAGCCGCATCCTTCGGAGTATTGCTTTACTATATGAAACTCAACCATAACCTGTTCCGTCCAGGTGGGTCAAAGGTCAAACAGCCCGTGCTACTCCACATGGTCCCTCTGTTCATGTTCATTTTGTTGATCATGTACACCTTGTTGCTCTATACCCAACCGGTGGTAATAGGATTCATATTGCTACCCGCGGCCGCATTGATATACGCGGTGCTACACAAGATGAAACTCATGGCCTATTCGTGGAACCCCTTTTTCCAGGAACAGGGGCACCTGGGCAAGGAGATCAATATGTATACCACCCTGGTGGTGATCACCGTTCTTGTGTTTCTATTCAAGTGGTTTTAACACTATCTCTTTCACATCGCTCAGTCGTGAGAGTTTTTCCCTGAGCTCATCCACGGTTATGGTCAACTTGCTCACGTCCATGACTGCCACGAAGGCAGCCTCCCTGGGACTGAGTTCTTCGCTCTCGTTGAACATTATATTGGCCTTGTAACGGGCGAGAATGGCACTGACCATGGCCAGAACACCCGGTCTTTCTCTCATTATCATCTCCAGCTCCACCAGCTTTTTTCCAGGAAAGGCAACCCGTTCCAGTCTCACTTCCTTGAGACCAGTGTCTATCTCTACTAAAAAGTATGAATCCTCGACCATACCAAGATCGTAAGCGTATTCCTGGGGTAAGCTTATCTGTCCTGTCTCCTTGATCTTGACAATCTCATAATGCGTCATCCCTCTCCAATCAGCTATTTGGTTTATAAATATCACTGATGATTCACCGAATACTGACTTGCTGCGCAAAAGGATTAAATATATCTTAATAGTATCGGAAGGGGACTATAATCATCAGGGCGAGGCGAATATGAAGGTTTATTTCTCTGTGATAGGGATAGGATTGGGACATATGACCCGCTGTCTGGCCATAGCTGAGAGGCTTAAGCGTAACGGTGTGGAATGCGTATTCTCATCCTACGGACATGCATCGGACATCGCATCTTCCTTAGGATATAGTACCTACAGATCCATCCCCATGAGCTGGTTCCAGGATGAGAACGGAGTGGTGGATTTCGAAAGCACGTTCCTTAAAACACCCATATTCTTCAAAAAGATGTCGAGACATTTCAGGGACGAGATACACCGTATCCGGCTGGAGTCACCGGATATGGTCATATCCGATTCCAGATACACATCCATACCTGCCTCCAAGGATACCAAAGTACCCCGGCTCTACATAACCAATCAACCAAGGATACTCATGCCCCGGGAAGACGATGGCACGTCAAAAACCACATCACCCCTGGAGATGATGGGGTGCTGGGTGAATTACAGATTGCTCTCCGGTCAGGACCGGATCCTGATACCGGATTTCCCCCTTCCATATTCCATATCCAAGAGGCATATGATGTTCCATGACGCCCCATCGAAGTTCATAGACAAGGCTCAGTTCATCGGTCCCATCTCCGTCCAACGGCCCCGTAGAGAGATCTCAGGAAATGTAGATGCTGTTTGTGAAAAGTACGGTGTGAAACCGGGTAACTACATCTACATCGCATTCAGCGGACCGGGTACCATAGACAAACGGATAACCGATGCCATAAACGCTTTCTTCAAGAATCATCATTTACCCGGGATAATGGGAACGGGTAAATCGGGAAAAACAAGGATTAACAGAGAAGGGGATATGATATTGGTGGACGGTTGGATAGAGGACAGGGCGGAATTGATGGAGGGCGCTAAGTTCGTCATTACCCGGGGAGGGCTTTCAACCATAAGCGAGGTCGTAGCCTTCGGTAAACCATCAATAGTTATCCCCCAGGGCAATCAACCGGAGCAGGAATCCAACGCCATGGGGGTGGAGGACCTGGGTATCGGTTTGAAGCTGGAGCCCCGGGAGATGGATCTGCTACCGGAAAAGGTGGAACAGTTATTGAACTCGGAGCATATGTTCATGTCCGCCCTCAAGTGGAAAAGGGTGGCTGCAAAATGGAAGGGTGAGGAGAAGGCGGAGAGGATGATAATGGAGCTACTGGGTTAAAAGCCCATGAGACCGCAGCATCTGGAACAGAGGGGGAATACCCCGTCGAGCTGGTGAGCAAGAGTTTTTCTGAATTCCTTGAACTTCTCGTTGTTGTAGATGTGAAGGAGGGATTCGTCCATTATGTTACCCATGACAAGGTCCGGAAAGTCCCTGCAGGTGACAACATCCCCGTTGGGCATTATGTTTGCCTCCACCCAGGGTGTCCTGCATTTTTTCCATCCCATGAAATCCGTGGGGTCCATATAATATCTTTCAAGGTCATCTCCATCCAGGTTCGGTACGAACACCACCGGTTTTTCCCACCTTTCATTTTTCACCCTATCCACGGCTTTTCTCAGAGAATCGAAGTCCGCACCACTGTTGTCCCTCACGTAGGACTTCCATGCGAAGGGTTCCACACCGAAGGATCCCTTTATGATATCCCGGTGTTTTTCTCCCACCTCCTGGCTGGTGAACCATGAGTAATATATCACCACGCAGTCCGGTGAGAACTTCTGGGCCTCGACCACGGTCTGGTAAAGGGTATCGTAATTGTTGGAGGAAAGGGTTGTTAAAAGAAATACAAGCGGAAGGTCTGTTTTCTGCCTGGCCTTCTCCCGGTTTATGGCCTCCAATCCCCTGGCGGTGGTTCTAAAAGCGCCCTTAACCCCCCGGCATCGGTCGTGGATCTCCTGGGGGCCATCCAGTGAAACGCATATCATGTCCCACCGGTCCTTCACGATCCTTTCTGCACACCTCTCCAGCTTCACGCCGTTGGTGACCACCTGGAGACTGAGATATTTTTTCTTTATGTACGTGCAAAGGTCCATCAAGCCGTCGTAGAGGAAGGGCTCTCCCCCTGTTATGTAGATGTGAGGTTTCAGGTGTTCCACATTGTCCATCATCTCGATGTACCTCTCCATGGGAACGTTTCCCCGGACCTCGGGCAGTCCGCTGCCCTCCCGGTTGTATCCTCCCTCGCCGTATTGGCCGCACACAGCGCATCTGTGATTGCACTTGTCGGTTATCCTAAGGCTCAGGAGCCATAGGGCCCTGCTTTCACCGGTATCCCTACGGATATCCAAGTTCGCGTTAACGTATTTACGGTAGGCCCCTCTAAGGAGCTTATGGGTCAAAGCCGGGTGGGTGACGAAGGGTTTTACAAGACCCGTGGGGAATTTTTTCATCTAGTGTTTCTCCCTCTACAATGTTTCACGGAGGAGTGGTGATATCTCGTGGGGCATCTTTGCCACAGGGACACCCGCTTCTTGGAAAGCCTTCATCTTCGACTC
>SLLU01000023.1 GCA_007133925.1 Candidatus Halarchaeoplasma halalkaliphilum
AGCGGTGATTTCGGTAAACACGAAGAGTTGATCCATCACGCCAGCGAATCAAGAAGTAACATCCTCGCTATTTTGAGAAGATATAATTCACAGACCGTTTTGGAGGGTAGATGCGAGTTCATCGATCGATGATCATATTATACCCAGTTCGGGCATACACCCTTGGTATTTTTTCCTCAGTTCATCATGGTCTATATGGTGGTAGATGTCCATGGCATCCACCCTCGAATCACCTCTGAGTTCCTTGATATATTCTCTTCTCATGCCGTTTCGGATCAGGTAAGTGGTAAAAACATGTCTCAGCGTATGAGGTGTGAATTTATTCTCCATCTTATCGGATCCAGGGTCGTGAAGTCCGAATTTTTCAGCCCATCTTTTAACAGCTTTATAAACACCGGTTCGCTTCAACCTTTCCTCATTCTCCCCTATGAACAAAGCATCCGTACTCGGATTTCTTTCTTCTCTTACCTTTATCCATCGTTTGAGTACCTTTGCCGTTTCATGATCAAAGTAAACGATGGTGTTCGAGCGCTTTGCCTTGGATTTTATCTGAATGGAATAGTTATCCCATCTGATATCACCCAAATCGATATCTACCAATTCGTTACGTCTGATCCCGGTCTTCAACAACAGCAGGACTATGGCCTTGTCCCTTACACTCGGTATGTAATTGATAAAGGCCCCCATTGTCCTCGGTTCCGGAACCTGCCTATGTCCGTTGTTTTGATCGTCCTTATATTTGTTCAAATACCGTTTTCGTACCAATAACACTGGGTTTCTGTCTACCAGGCCTTCGTATTGCAGATAATCGTAAAAACTGCTCACCGAAGCGAAGTTGTTCTCCAAGGTTTTGAAAGCTAAATCGTTCTCGTATCTCAATACACGAAGGTACTTTCTTATGTCCTTCTCCTCCGCACTCTCATAATCGGATACTATTTCAAGAAACCTTCTTACATTACTCTTGTAAGATCTGATCGTTGCTTCGCTCATCTCCCGTAGTTTGAGATCATCTATGAAAGCATCAAGTATTTCCAAATCGGTCATCCTCTCCATCTCCATCCACGCTTTTCTTCTTTTATCAGTCCATACGCTTCAAGCACCTTGAGCTGTTCCTGGAAAGCGTTTATCACATCCGTATCAGACGGTTCGATATCCAAGAGTTCGTAGATGTCCTCGAAACGGATGAATTGTTCCTGTTTCAACAGTGCTATCAACTCGGTAGAAAGCTGACGTCCGCCTTTTGGCTTGATAAATGCTTTGGCCCACTGCTCACGATACTCTTTCAATTCACCTTCTAGCTTCGTATACCCCTTCCTGTATACCTTGATATCTCTTTCAAGTTCCTTTACCTTTTCTTTCAATGCTCTATTCTCCTCCAATAATTCCTGCCTACTTTCATGATCGTCATCTCCCTCATTCAGAAAATCTTCAATCGTATTGATAACGAATTTACTCAGGGATTCTCCTCTTTGTTCGGCAATTTCCGACCATCTGTTCTTCGTTTCGAGAGAGGGTAAGTATACATCGACCCTCCTTTGCTTGATAGTATCCGTTTTCGGACCCGAGCCTGACATACTCTATTATACAGCGTTACCGCTACTTAAATTTTACGGGCAAATTTACGCCGAGGGGGAGATTCGAACTCCCGAGGTGCAGGGCACCAGTGGCTCTCGAGGCCACCGCCTTAGCCGGGCTGGGCCACCTCGGCATGTTGGGCATGATACAAGTATTTGGTATTTAAGGGTTTTTTGCGTTCATTTTTTATACTCGTTCAATATACCCAAAAGAATATGGTGTCTCGGCTATCCGCCTTGTTGGTACTCTGCATCCTTATCCAGTTCGCCGTGCCACTGCAGGGAACCAGCGAGGATATTATCGTCCCCGCTGTAGAGCCCTTCTACAGTTACACCGATGCGGTACTGTTCACCTCGCCGGATTCGTCATACCACACCCTCTTCGAGTTTTTGAACCATACCCGCTCGGAACTTCTTGTGGCCTCCTATCAGTTCAACTGCCAGTACATCTCTGAAAGGATCGCCGAGCTCGCTGTGGACGGCATAGAGGTATCAGTTTTGGTGGACGGAGAACCTGTCGGGGGATTGTCCGGTTCCACACTCTCGTCCCTCACACGGATACAAAGAGCCGGGGGTAGCGTCAACGTAATCAGTTCCTTCGTTCACTTTCACGGGAAGTACATGGTGAGGGACGGGACCCATCTGCTCATGACCTCGGAGAACTTCGGCCAGAACGGTTTCAGCATGGAACCGTCCTACGGAAACAGGGGTTGGGGCATCGTCGTCAACTGCACCTCACTGGCTGGCCATTACAGGGACCTTTACATGCACGACCAGGAGTACTCGGAACCCATCACCCCAGACGTCAACCTGGAACCCTACGAACCGGAGACAGGTTATTATCATCCACGTTTCAACAGTAAAACCGTCCACGGTCTTTTCAGGATCACACCGGTACAGGCACCCGAAACGTCCCATCTGCTCCTGGACATGATCCGGGATGCGGAGCACACCATCTATGTTCAGCAGTACTACATACGGGACTGGGGGAACGAACAGAACCCGATAGTGGTGGAATTGAAGGAAGCCGCCCACAGGGGTGTTCGCGTAAGCATACAGATGGATTCAACGTGGTTCAACCGTAACCAAAACGGGAAGATGGCGGACAGTATCAACCGATACGCCCGGGAGCACGATCTCGACATGGAGGCACGGCTGATGGAATACCGTCAGGGCTTCCAGTCTGTGCACAATAAGGGGATGATAGTGGACCGTTCAAGGGTGCTCATATCCAGCATAAACTGGAACGAGAATTCCTACTCTAACAACCGTGAGACCGCCCTCATCGTGGAGAACAGGGGGGTGGGAGAGTACTTCTCAAATGTATTCAATTACGATTGGAAGACCCTGAGGAACAGACCGGTGGCGGACGCGGGGATAGACAGAGAAGTCACCGTGGGGGAGGTGTTCGTCCTGGACGGCACCTACAGCTGGGAGCAGAGGAACATAACCGCTTACGAATGGGATCTGAACGGTAACGGGGTCTTCGACAGGGATGGTGATGTAATACACTGGACCTTCCAACAGCCCGGGACCTACCGGATCACACTGAGGGTAACCGATAGGGAAGGTGCTACGGATACTGACTCGGTGTTCATCCATGTCACGGACGTAAAAGTGCATCAGGAAAGGGGCTCTTTTTACCCCATACTGCTTCTGGTACCTCTGCTCATATTCTTCGTGTGGCTTTCAAAGGGTGTGGCTGAAACCTAACATATCCTGGGCACAGGGTCTCCTATAGGGGGTTCGAGTATCCTTTTTCCCCCCACCTCTGTTCTCAGTACGACCCCTTTGACGTCAGCCACCACCTCCCCTATTATCTCCGCATCCCTGCCGTTATCCGTGCGCCTAACCTCTTCCAGTACCTTCTGGGCCTTGGATGGATGGACAGACAAAACCATCTTCCCCTCGTTCCCCACCGATAGGGGATCTATGCCCAGCATCTCACCGGCGGAAACCACCCAGGGTTTGAGAGGGATGGAAATCTCATCCACAACTATGCCCACCTCGGATTTTCGCGCCCATTCATTTAGTGCATTGGCAAGGCCGCCCCGTGTCGGATCCTTGGCCGCGGCGACTCCCCCGGTCCCCAGTGCCGCATCCATGACGTCTATCAGAGGGGCCACGTCGCTCCTTATGTCCCCCTGGAATCCGTAACCCTCTCTTTCCGACAGTATGGTCATGCCGTGATCTCCCAGAGTACCCGATACTATGATCTTGTCACCAACGTTCAGATTCCTGTCACATAGCCATCGGTCCCTTCGACCCCCGGCCAGCTCAAAGTTTCCGTCCAGGAGGCGGTGTCTTCGGCCCACGCAGGAGGTGGTCATCACCGGTTCGTCAAGGTCGTCCCTTCCAACCACCTTGGTATCGCCGGTGAGGACAGGTACACCGGTTGCCTCGCATATGGCGGCGGCTCCCTTGAGTATGCGTTTCAGATTCTCATAGGGGTATCCCTCGGGTAAGACCAGGGCGGATGCTATGGCAACGGGCTCACCTCCCAGGGCCAGTATGTCGTTGATCGTACCGCAGATGGACAGTGTGCCTATGTTCCCTCCCCTGAAGAAGATGGGCTTCACGGTATGGGAGTCTATTGTAAATACCAATTCATCCAGTACCGCTGAATCGTCCAGATGTTCCAGGGGTATCTCCCCCCTGGAGCAGCAAAACAGGGGCAGGATCTCGTCCTTGATCAGTTTGTCCATGAGTTCCCCTCCGGCGCCGTCCTCCAAAGAGATCCTTCTTCCGTCTGTGTTCATATATCACCTATCCGCTACCCGTTATATTACTTTTATGACCCCAATTTTTATTTGCCCCCAAAAGAATAGCTCGCTATGAAACCCGTGGACCGCCGAACAGTAATCATCGCCACCGTCTTCGGCATCATATCGGTGGTACTACTCATACTCCTGGAGGCCCAGGGCGTATTCCTGGTGATCATATTGTGGATGCTGGTTCCCGTCTTCATCAAGAAGGCTGTGGACAGGCTGAAGAACCCCGAAAGACCGGGATAAATTTAAAACCGTGCCGGGTTATCGCCGTGTTGATCAAATGACGGCCATAGGAATAATCGGCGGAACGGCTTTCAAGAACCTCAAAGACGTCGAACTCAATAAAAGGGACATAAGTCACACCCCCTGGGGCACTCCTTCTTCACCACTGTACTGGGGAGAGATGGGGGGTAAAGAGATCGTTGTGATATACAGGCACGGAGAGAAACACGATATACCTCCCCAGTCAGTAAACACCAGGGCCAACATATACGCTCTTCGGAGGGAAGTGGACACCGTGATAGGAATATCCTCGGCCGGTGCGCTGGGAAAAGACATGGAAGTACCGTCCATTTCCGTACCCCAGGACTACGTCAACTTCTGGAACATAGTCTCATTTTACGAACAATCAATAAAACACATCACACCGGGCATCTCATCCCAACTCAGAGAGGATCTCATAAGTGCCTCGGAAAACATAAGGGATATCCCCGTACGGACCGAAGATATTTACGTTCAAACCACGGGGCCCAGGCTGGAGACCCGGGCCGAGATACGCATACTCCAGTCCTATGGTGACCTGGTGGGCATGACCATGGGATCTGAGGCAACCCTCTGCAGGGAGGCAAACGTGGAATATGCGTCCCTGGTCACCGTGGATAATTATGCCAACGGCATCACGGATGAGGCTGTGCGCTACGACCACATAATCGAGAACGCGGCCAGGAGCAGGGGGGCCTTACTGAAGATCGTTGAAACCTTTTTGGATCAAAGGGGGTAAAGCCCATGAGCCTTGTCATAAGCGGATGCGGTGTGATACACCGGGAGGGCGAATGGGATATCAAGATAAAGGATGGAAAGATCGTTGAGATAGGTGAGGGACTCAACGGGACGGAGGTGCTGGACGGGAAGGGAAAATACGTTTCACCCGGGTTCGTGAACACCCATACCCATGGTGCCATGACCCTCCTGAGGGGCTATGCCGATGATCTGCCCCTGCAGGAATGGCTTATGAACAAGATATGGCCCCTGGAAGCAAAGCTGAAGGAGGAGGACGTATACTGGGGAACCAGGCTCGCCTGCCTTGAGATGATCAAAACAGGCACCGTGGCTTTCAACGACATGTATTTTTTCATGGAAGCCGCCGCCCGTGCTGTGGAGGATTCGGGTATCAAGGCCACCCTCAGTCACGGGATCATAGATATGGGGGATCCGGACAGGCTCGAAAGGGAGAAGGATACCACACTGGGATTCATAAGGAAGGTGAAAGGTATGGAAAACATCAACCCGGGTTTGGGACCCCATTCGGTGTACACAGTTTCACGGGAAGGGCTGGAATGGTGCGGGGAGATATCCCGTAAAAAGGGGATACCCCTTCACATACACATCGCTGAGACCAGAAAAGAAGTTGAGGATCACGAGAAAAAACACAGTGTATCCGTAACGGAGTACCTGGACGAGCTCGGAGTCCTGGGTGAAAGGACCATCGGGGCCCACTGCGTATGGCTGGAAAAAAAGGATATCGAGCTGATGGGTGAGAGGGGAATGACGGTGAGCCACTGCCCTGTCTCGAACATGAAGCTCGGTGTGGGAAAACCCATGGAATACGGTTTGATGAGGGATTCGGGCGTAAACGTAACCCTGGGAACGGACGGATGTGCCTCCAACAACAGCCTGGACATGCTGGAGGAAGCCAAGGTCGCCGCCCTGCTGCAGAAGCTCCGGGGCGACACCACCCTCCTGACGGCCGAAGAGGCCTACGGGATGCTCATTCGTGATTCCCTGGGTACCTGCGGTGGTGCCGTGGAAAAGGGTATGAGCGCTGACCTGATACTCATAGAAAGGGGAGTGCCGGACCACGACCCGGTATCCGACATGATATACTCACTCAACGGCCATGCCGTCACGGATACCGTTGTGAACGGAAAGATACTCATGAGGGACAGGATGGTGGAAGGAGAGGATGAGATCAGGGAGAAAGCTTCTTATCACGCAAGGAATTTGGTGTCGGAGGTGCTCTGAACATGCTGAAAAGATTGGTAGCTTCCATGAAGGACTGTCCCGCTGTTAAGATGAACGATTACTACTATTTCATACATCCCATAACAGACGGACTGCCCCTGGTGGAACCGGAACTGCTTGAAGAGGTCGTGGACGCGGTCATCGCCGTTGCAGACCTGGACTGCGATTACATACTCACTGCCCAGTCCATGGGATTTCCCCTTGCTACCGCCCTTTCCCTCAAAACTGGCCTGCCCTACAAGTACATAAGAAAGAGGAGTTACGGTCTGGGGGGTGAGGTATCCATAGATCAGGTTACGGGTTACTCCTCCGGGAACATGTTCATCAACTTCGTGGAGAAGGGGGATCGAGTTCTCCTGGTGGATGATGTTCTCAGCACGGGAGGTACCCTTAAAGCCATAGTCAAGGCCCTCCAGTCCATGGAAGTTGAGATCGGGGACACGGTCATAGTATTCGAAAAGATAGGCGTTCGCGATGAACTGGAAAGGGAACTGGGTATGGAGATCAAAACATTACTGCGGTTAAGGATGGACGGTCGGAACGTAGAGGTGATCGAGCAGGGCCTCTAGACCTTGAGCACCCTCCTACGTTTACCTGACCCGTCCTCCCTCAGGGCCCTGTACTTCTTTCTGACGGTATAACTCTCCTTCTCACTTTTTATCTTCCGGTGTTTTTTGATACCTTCGGGAGGTACCCTTACGGGAACTTCGGGTTCGATCGCCACATCACCCACCACATCTATTATGGATTCCTCCTCTTCCTCCGGCGCCTCTTCCGCCAGTACCCTGAGCATGCGTTTCCTATCGCTCTTCCTACGGAGTAACGGGAGTTTGCTCCTGTCTTTTTTCTTCATGAGGGGAAGTTTATGGAACTTTTCACGGGTCCGCTTGGCCCTGTCACCCACACCGTCTTCATCACCATAATCTTCTATCCATTTGGCACCCTCGAGATTTAGCCTTCTTCTTTCCCTAGACCATTGGTTGGAGAGCAACTTGTATATGATCAGCAGGAAAAGAACCACCACCAGTACGAAGAGCAGGATTTGTCCGAAGAATCCGAAAACGTCAGGTGTATCGGATTCCACCTCTAGCACCTTTTCATCGGATGTGACGGTCAGATTTGGTCCCAGGGGATTGTACTCCTGGGCGGTGTAATAATATACATGGGAACCCGGGGAGATCGGCTTCTCGAATACGTAGAGAACACCTTCTCCATAGTCCACGGGGTCCAAGGGTACCATGGGGTGCCTGTGTCCGTTGATCACGATCTCCACGTAGTTCGGGGCATAGCCATCCAAATCCACGTATTCCAGTGTCCATCTTGCCCTTCCCTGGTACACATCAACGGATATCTCCCTTATGACGGGAGGATCGTTTACCGGTGTGACCTCCAGGGAAAAGGCGAGCCAAGTTGTCAGGTTCTCGGATAAACCCACCTGGAAGAACATCTCAACGGTACCGTGGAAGTTCGCCGGAGGGACGAAATCCACACCATGGTCAGTTATGGATACCTGGATAGGATGGACATCCCTGACATCCAGAAGGAAAGAACCCGGGGGTAGTATGGACAGCAGGTCGAAATCCCTTATGGCGGAGTCCTCCTTAATGGTCAGGTTGAGAGAATGGGATATCACCAGTCTGCTGTAGGAGTCTTTCCATACCAAGTCATGTTGGTAGAGAGAATCCATGACGGAGATATTGGAGCGGGTAAGGTGAAGTTCATAGCGGCTCCCGGTTATGGTGGTGGTGGAAAGGGTGGCGGATGATGATTCGAACTTCATACCGTAGATGGTGTTGTTCAATAGATGATTTCGCTTCAGGTAGGGTGAACCGGATACCACCGAGATGCCATATATGCTGTTCTCAAAGATCAGGTTATGGTATATCCACAAAGAGGAGCCAGTCCATATACCACCCTCGTTTCCATAGATGGTATTATTCATTATCACCCCTTCACTGTGTTCCATGTACATGCCAGGTCCGCGGTTGTAACAGATAAGATTGTCTTCTACCCTAAGGTCTGAGCATGAGGAAGAGGATATCGCCACGCCGGAGTTGTTCTCCACGACGTTCCCCCTAACGATTATATTATCACCGGCGAGCCTCATGCCGTTGGTACCGTTGTATACGGTATTTCCCTCTACAACGAGATCTTGCGCGGATGTGGTGTGCAAAGCCCAGGCACCCGAGCCTTTCATCTCGTTACTGAAGATTGAACCACCGGAATCAGAGAGAATGACCCCATTCCCCACCATATCAAAGAGGTTCTCGTTTATCTGTACCTGACTACGGGTGGCCCTCACACCCAGGGCGGAATCAAAGAAAGTGTTGCGTTTCACATGGATCCGGGAATCAACGGATTCCACCGATGGTCCTTTCATACCCCTGAACAGATTGTCCTCAAGGGTGTACACCCCGTCTTCCAGGAGCATGCCCGGACCTGAGAGGCTCTTAAAGGTGTTGGCTCCCAGGAGCACCTCGGTGGATGCCATCTCTATGCCACGATAACCCCGGAAGCGATTGTTTACAATCACCGGGAACCCGCCCATAGTAGAGATGGCTGGACCCCGATGGGAGTCGAAGTTGTTATTCAAGATGGCGGGGGACGCGGATTCGGAACGGATCCCCACGGTACGGTAGGCCCTGAAGGTGGAATCACGGATGGTGGGTGAAGATTCTTCTATGCGTATGGTCTCACTTCCCCCAACGAAGGAATTGCGTATGAAGGATACCTGGTTGGAACGGACCGTGAATTCGGGTTGTGCTTCCGGATTCCTGCTACCGTATATATCCGAGTTCTCAATCGAGACCATGCTGCCCTCCATGAATTGAAAGTTGAACCCTGATCCGTGGAGATTCTCCTGTGAGTAGGGGACCTCTATGTTCCAGTATGCGCTCTCATACATCTGGATCCGATAACCTCTCCCGGGCATCAGATGATCACCGGGTCCAAGCCGGACAGTGCCATGACCGGTTTCCACCTCCACCCATTTCACGCTATCCATCATACCGGAGAGCGCTTGGGAGAAAAGCATGGGTTCGTGGAGGGGATAACTCACCATGTTGAACCCTTCTTTGAGTGGGATGGTGACCAAGTAGGGAAGGTTTCCCCTCTGTTGAAGTAGGACCGGGCTTGTGATGTTGATCGACACACCCATGGTCCGGTTGATTTCACGAAGGGAGTTGTAGTGATCGGGTCGTCCCACCACATAGGTCTTCCAGGGCATTACAGGATCCCACGGATCGTAAGAAAATATCTTGTCGTAATGACCCTCCAAGGGTGCCAGGACATTCTCCACCGAATCGTCTTCACGTTTGAAGGGAAAAGATAGTGTGTTGAACCCGGGTTCCAGTTCCACGGAGAACTCTAGTTCCAGATTGTCCTCGTAGGATATGATGTGGGAGTCCCGTATGTTGAGAACACCGCCATCATGGACGGTGTAGGAACCGGGAGATGATGTGTTCAAAACCATGTCAACGTTCTCCAGGACCAGTGTACCCCGGATGTCCATGTCACCCTGGATAAACAGGCTCTGATCACGAATTATCCGTGTTTCACCCGGGGGTACGACCAGTCCCTGTACCACCTCCACAGATTCAACCTGTGTAAAAGTAAAACTAGTGAAAAGTATCATGAGTATGAATACCATGGATATAGTTACCCTGTTGGGACCGGGGGTTTTCATGTTAACATACCTCTATCAACCCCCGCTGACCGGGGGTAACAGTGCGATCTCATCACCGTCTGACAGGGGCTCATCTCCCCTACCAGTCTCTCGGTTCACCGCGATTATTATCTGCAGGGAGGGCTTTGCCAGTGGAGGATATTCTTTCTTCAGCATCTCCAGCAACTCTTTGGCTGATGTGCCGGACTGAACTTCCCGGGTGATCCTGGGAACTCCCACTGCGTCCCTGGTGGCTGCAAAGAACTTCACGGTGACGGATATTTCGGATGACATCTCTCTGTCCATGTTTACACGATACTATATTATTTACGTTTTGGTGAAAGACCGTTTAGGCAGCCTGTGATGTGGTTGTCGCGGTAATAATTAAATACTGTAACGTAACTCCGTATAATCATGCCATTCAATATGAAGGTCACGAGCCATACGCCCATATCCTCTGACTCCCTGGAGGAGGTTTTGGAGAATTTTTTACTGGATATAGGATACCTCTCGGGAAGGATAGACCGAGATGAACTCTACGAAAGCATACCGTTCCAACTCTGGACCCACTGCTTCCTGAAGGATGTGGAGCGTGTGTGGACCGTGGACGAGATGGCCGAAACCCTCAAGGCTTCCAAGCCCAGCATATATCGCCATCTCAACAAGATGAAGGATCTGGATATCGTGGAATCCGAGGATATCGTGGTGGAGGATAACGGGGAGGTCATCAAAAAAGGATACCGGATAAGACACGGGGATCTGGTCACCGCGTGGCACATAACGGAAGCCAACGTGGAGTCCGCAATGAAAAGATACAGGGAGTCCATACAAAGGATAGACAAGTTGATCAAGAAGGGGTGATATAAATGAAAGAAAAAGATGAGCGTTCCTTCGATCGGTTGGTGGAAGGTTCCAAGTACCGGATAATGTCCTTCAGGACAAGAGAAGAGAGCATGGAGACCTGCGGTATCTTCAAGGGATATCTTTACTTGGGCAGAGACCAGGCACTCAAGATAGAACTCGAGGACGATGATAAAACCATCAGGTTGATACCCTCTCACATGGTGCTGTACATGGAAGTAATAGAACAGCTGGAAGATGCTCCTAAAGAAAGCAAGAAGTCCAGTTCGTCATACTACGGGTGAAGACTTATAGTAATTTACATAGAAACCGGAACTGTGGAGGAAAGGCTCCTCAAGCTCCTGCTCAGGGATATCCCCATGACCCTTAAAGAAGCCGCTGATGAGTTGAAACTGTCCGAATCCAAGTTGAATCGTGTCTGCAAGGGTCTCGTTTCCAGGGGCATAATACAGATGGAGGGGACCGGAGATACGGTTTACCTACGATTGATCAGAAGGGACATATCCTTCCACGGAACGAATCCTTCCCAGAAGAGGTCCATCAAGAGGAGGGGGAAAAAAAAGAGGGAAGATGAGGGACCGGATGGATTCATGTACGCATGAAAAGGATTATATAGTGGTTACCCCCTATGGGTAATTGTAACGATAACACCCTCCCACCCCCCCCCTTACTTTATTATTTTTTTCGGTCTAAAATACCATATATTTAACGACTAACCTATGCATATATATACAAGTGTTCTTCCTCGTTCGTAGATGTTCCGCCGACCGGGTAAACCTGACATACTAAAAGGTAGTATCCTCACCACCCTGCTTTTGATAGGTTGGCCCATAATGATCGAATCACTGTTACAGATCAGCTATGACCTTGCGGACACGTATTGGTTGGGGAACATGGGAGAAAAGGCAGGGATGGAAGCCCTGGCGGCCACACAGGTTTCCTGGCCCCTGGTGTGGCTGATGGTATCTGTGGGCTCCGGCTTCGGTGTGGCGGCCATCGCCCTCATATCCCAGCACACGGGAGCCAAGCAGCACAAAGAGGCGGAGGTGGTTGCAGGGCAGGTTTTCTTCTTCATGCTGGTTTTTTCCACAATCGTGGCCATCGTTGGTTTCCTAATATCACCCATGCTCCTGCGGTCCATACTTCCGGACAGTCCGGAGGTGGCTGCCAAGGGCACCGTCTTCATGAGGACCATATTCATCAGCCAGCCCTTCATGTTCACTTTCATGGCCTTTGCCTTCATATTGAGGGCCTGGGGAGACACGGTCACACCCATGATAATCTCAGCGGTGACGGTGACCTTGAACATAATACTGGACCCCCTGTTCATTTACGGTGTGGGTCCCATCCCCCAATGGGGCATATTCGGAGCTGCCCTGGCCACCCTGCTCACCAGAGCCCTAGCGGCCTCCGTGGCCATATACCTTCTATTCAGGGGGAAAGTGGGCATAAAGCTAAACTTTGATAACATCAAACCCGACTTCGGCAAACTGAAGAAGCTGTTCAGGATAGGTGCGCCGGCCAGCATAGGCAACAGTGGTACCGCTTTCGGGTTCGTTGCGGTGATGTTCATAGTTGCAAGGGTGCACAACAGCGATGCGGCCCTGGCGGCCTACAACGCCGGTGATCGAATACTAGGAGTGATGTTCGTTCTCATGGGGGGACTGGCCATAGCCATGAGCACCATGATAGGGCAGAACCTGGGTGCGGGGCAGGTGGAAAGGGCCCAGGAGGTAGTTAAGAAGGGAATGATGGCCATAGGCGGACTCATGGGGGTGTTCACCATAATACTGTTCTTCCTTGCCAGGGACCTCATAATCATATTCAACCAGAACCCCGATGTGGTGGAGATAGGAGCGAGCTTCCTGCTGATTTTTTCATTGAGCATGCCCTTCTTCGGCCTGTTCAGGGCCTCCAATGCCGTTTTCGAGGGTTCGGGCCAAACCAAATACATGATGGCCCTCGATCTTTTAAGGTTGTGGGGTCTCAGGGTACCCCTGGCCTTCGTGTTCGCTCTGGTACTGGGTTTCCAATCGTCCGGTGTGTGGATAGGCATGGCCCTGAGCAATGTTCTATCCGCGGTAGCAGCCATACTTGTACTTCGTACGGGAAAGTGGAAAACAACGGTGATAGAAGAGAAAGCCGTGATACCAAAGAGGCACGAACAGATCAAGAGCACACGCTGAAGTGAAAAAGGTATGGTGGGGCCGCCGAAATTTGAATTCGGGTGCCTAGCTCCCCATGCTAGAAGGATGGACCAAGCTACCCCACGGCCCCACGATGAGAAAGGTGTTAGAACTGCATGACGTCGTCTATCAGGTCTTTGTGGGCGAGTATCATACGCCGGCAGCAGTAGCGTTCTATACCCAGGTCATCCAGGACCTCACCGGGGTCCTCACCCCGTTGGACCCTGCTGAGATATACCTCATATATGTTCGCCACCACTTTTCCGCAGGTAAAGCATCTTATGGGTATTATCATCTTATCCACATCACCTGTAAGACTTTTGTCTCTTCTTCCGGGCACCACGACCCATGGGCTGCTTGGGAAGGCTTCTTCTGGGATCGGATACCAGTAGACTGCGGTCGTACTCCTTGAACAGATCTTCCAGTTCGGGGTCCTGGAAGTAATCAACGAAGCAGAGGGCTATGGCGGTCCTTGCAGCACCGGCCTGACCCATGACACCGCCTCCAGTAACGTTCACATCCACATCAACCTTGTCCGCCCGGTCTCCGACCAGCTGGATCGGTTCCTGGATCTTAAGTTTGGCCATCTGAGGTTTCTGTATCTCCAAGGGGACGCTGTTGATGCGTATTCGCCCCTTGCCAGACCTTATGGTGGCCTTGGCGATGGCAGTCTTCCTTTTTCCGGTTTTTGTTATTGTCTTGTTATCTACCATGATCATAACCTCTAGAATTTGGCTCCCAGATAGGATGAGACTTCAGCAAGTGTCACGCCCTTCTTTCCGTGGAACTCCTTGACATCGGGGTTGATTATCTCGGAATCCTTGAACTCCTTGGGAACCCCTATGTAAGCTCTCAATCTCTTAAATGCCGCTCTGCCCTTGGGCTGCTGGTATGGTAGCATACCCCTGACCGCCCGCTTGAAGATCCTTTCGGGTCTTCTTGGATAGAAGGGGCCTCTCATCTGTTTACCCCTTTCCCGGTTGGTCTTGTATTTGGAGAAGATCATATCTCGATCTCCAAGTATGACCACCTTCTCGGCATTGACCACCCGGACCTCTTCTCCATTGAGTAGATCCTTGGCTATTTGGGTTGCCAGGCGTCCCATTACCTTATCCTTTCCGTCGTAGACCTTCATGATTTCACCCCATTATCCTTATTCCGGAGCCCTTGGGATTCTCCTTTGCCATCTCCCTTAAATCCTTGTAGGATCCTCCGGCGTCTTCGATCTTCTTTCTGGCACTCTGGCTTATGCTGAACGAGCCTACGCTCACCTTCTTGTTCAGGTAACCTGCTCCAAGAACCTTTCCTGGAACCAAGATTACATCTCCTTCACTGGCGTAGCGTTGTATGGTAGAAAGGTTTACCTCGGCCCAGTTCCTTGAGGGCTTTTCGAGCCTTTCCGCCACATCTCGCCAGATAGGTGCCGATTCAGTCCTCGCCCGGGCCTTCAAAAACCGGACCAGACGTATTGTGTTCGGGTTTGTTTTCTTTTCTAGTGTCATATCTGACTCCTCCGATATGCGGAAGCGTGCCCTTCCCACACACTATGTTCTTTATAAACCTTACTGAATGGTCTCCTCATGCCCAGGACCGGTGGCCGAGAGGTACAGTTCTCCCAACCGAGTCATTGTGATCTTTAACCGCCTGTCTTCCCTGTGAGTATCCACCAGGCCCTTTCGTACCAGTATGTCCAGACGATACTGTATGCTGGACCGCTTCACCTCTTCCCCGGTCAGCCCGTCAACGTACTCCACCAATTCTTCAATGGAATCCACACCACCCCTGTCCTTGAGGACGGAGAGTATCTGCCTGTCCCTCTCGTTTATTTCCTGTATGGGGAAAACTGGTATCTGCTGATACCCTTCCACACCCACTGCCATACCCTTTTCCATGAACAATTCTCCCAGGGCCTTTAACTTTTCGTGGTCATCTGTTTTGAGCACTTCTTCGATCATGTCCGGTACCAGATACCTCTCCGGAGATGCGTAGAATATCTCTATACGTTCCCTGTGGGGTGAAAGGAAGGCGGCGCTCATCATGGCTGCGGTGGCCAGTTTGGGTACCGGAGAGACATTTATGTAAACCATCTTTCCGGCACCGGCGTACCTGTTTATCTGCTCCAGGGTTTCCAGGAAAACCTCGTCGAAATCGTATATGTCCACCTCCACCACTTCCGTCTCCACGGGCACTCCCCGGATCTTGTCTAAAAAGACACCGGAGAGGTCCCGGGCATGGGTGTAGGGCGAGGAGCGGGAATGGAGTATGATCAACTTGTCAACGGGATACCTGCTCAGCATGGGTATGATCATACGGTCGTATTCGAATCCCCCGGCGGTGATGTGGACTCCGGTTTCCTTGGGCTTCATCAGGGGGTGTATGTGCGGGCCCCCTATTTATAAATTACGTCAGATAACGGATTTTTCCGTTAATTATAAATACGGGCTGTGCCCTTATGAGTATTTACTTCGTTAAATAACGGTGTTTTCCGTTTATACGTACCAAACCACGGAGGTAAATGATATGGAAGACGAAAATTGGATGGACATACATGAACTTATGAAAAGGATCCAGCTGGGAGACCATCTAGACATGGATGAGGTGGAGTGTTTCAAGGATAACAAGCAGTACCTGAAGGCCGCACGCACGTTCTTTCTGGACGTGTCCGTGGAGGCAGATTTTCTGGCCAGGAATCCCTCACCGAGGAGGATGCAGGAGAGGAGTAAAGAGTACCGAGAGCGCTTAAAAGAGCTTTTGAAAAAGAAGGAGTTGGGCGAGGGAGAGGAATCCTTTCCTTCCTCCAGGGTATTCATGGAGAACTGTCTCAACAATGCACAATACTGCATAGTGATGCTCCTGTTAGCCCGAAGGGGTATGGGATTGAGGATGCACAGCAGATGGATGAGCGGGGAGACCATCATACTGGCCCTCAAACTACTCCTGGACACCGAACCCGAGGATGCCCGCATGCTCCTCAGAACTCCATCGTCACTTATGGCAAAGGGATTCCTGGAAATAGGAATGGACCGGGGACCCAGATTTCCCGGGAGGAGACGGGATCACCTTAGAGAAGACGAAGGAGTCGAGGACAGGCTTTACAAGATAAACGAGGATGTTGTTGATGCCCTATACGGATCAAAGGTACCAGTAAGGAGACAGAGGGAGGAGGAAAGAGAGGAAGAGGCCGTGAAGAAGGTAAAGAGCGATGTGAGCCTTGAACAGGTGATCCTTCCCAAGGATATAGAAGAATCAGTTTTATCCATGCTGGAGCAGTACAGGAACCGTAACAAGTTCATGGAAAAGTGGAACATGAAGTCCATACTGGGGGAACGCAAAGGATTTAACCTACTACTTTCAGGATCCCCGGGGACGGGAAAAACCATGCTGGCCAAGGCCCTTGCAAAAAAGCTGGACCTGGATCTGTACGTGCTGTCCTTCGGAGACCTGGTGGACTGCTGGTACGGTAACACGGAGAAGAACGTATCCCGGGTACTGGACACCCTGGACCAGGGGAGCATACTCCTGATAGACGAGGCCGACGGTGTTCTCCAGAGGAGAGGACCTTCCAGGTCTTCATGCGACCGGACTGAAAACCGGATAGTGAACATACTACTCCAGGGTATGGAGAACCATGAAGGTGTGATGATTTTTACCACCAATGTAGCCATAGGTCTGGATAGGGCTGTGGAGAGGAGGATGGACTTGAAGCTCGAACTCCCGATCCCGGATGCCGCTGGAAGAAAGGAGATATGGAAGCTCCACATACCCAGGGAGATGCCCCTGGGAAAAGATGTGGATATAGGGGCCCTTGCGGAGAAGTACGAATTCTCAGGGGGACATATCAGAAATGGGGTACTCAACGCCGCCAGACGTGCCATCAAAAACGGTAGGGACGAAGTCATCATGGAGGA
>SLLU01000086.1 GCA_007133925.1 Candidatus Halarchaeoplasma halalkaliphilum
CCCAAGACAAAACGCAAATATTTTTTACACCTATCTCATAATAGTTTGAATGGCGGTTATCCATATTCAAGGTCTGCACAAGAGCTACGGTCGGAGGGTAGCGCTCAGGGGCTTCGATTCAACCGTCAACAAGGGTGAGATATACGGATTCCTGGGACCCAACGGGGCCGGCAAGACCACCACCATCAAGATAATCATGGGCCTGCTCAAGCCGGACAGGGGCACCGTTCGGGTCAACGGCATGGATGTGGTCCGAGAGGGCTACAGTGTGAGGAAAGGGATGGGTTACCTGCCCGAGAGGGTGGCCTTCTACGAAGATATGACCGTGGAGGAGAACATGGATTACCTGTGCAAGCTCAAGGGATGCTCCACAGACAGGGTGATCCCGTTGCTGGAGGAGTTCCGGATCGGGGCGTCCCCGGACACCAAGGTCAAAAGCCTCTCCAAGGGCATGGTGCAGCGTTTGGGACTGGCACAGACGTTGATCGGTGACCCGGACCTGCTCATACTGGACGAGCCCACCAGCGGCCTTGACCCTGAGATGAGACGCTGGGTCAAGAACCGGATAGTCACCCTCAGGGACGAAGGCAAGACCATCTTTCTTTCCAGCCACGTGCTGTCCGAAGTGCAGGAGATGTGCGATCGGGTGGGCATAATCAGTCAGGGGCGGATGGTCCAGGAGGACCGGGTTGACGCACTGGGCGACCGACTGCATATGGGTCACCGGTTGGAGATATCCGTTTCGGAACCCGGTAGGGCACTGGGGGTTGTGGAGGATCTAGATCTGGTATGGGATCCCAGGATCGAACACGGTGTGCTTGTGCTCTACTGTAGGGGAGAGGACAAGATGAGGATCATAAAGCACCTCATGGATGCCGGTTTTAACGTGGGGGATTTCAGACACCGGGAACCGGATTTGGAGGAAGTGTTCGTCAGGCTTACGGAGGGGGACCCATGAAATGGGTTGATATCATGGATCATTTTTCAAAAGAGATGTGGGCACGTGTGTTCCTCATGGCCAAAAAGGAGTACAAACAACTCTTCAGGAACCGCTGGATAGTGGTAATCTCCGGTCTGTTCATGATCCTCACTGTACTGGTATCACACTACGGTACCATATCCGGTGATTCCCGGGAATGGAATGATCTGGAAAATACCGTGCGGTACCTCACTGCCTATATCGAGTACATGGTCCCCATATTCGCACTCATACTGGGTTACGGCTCCGTGGTAAGGGAAAGGGAGAGGGGGACCATGGAGCTTATATTATCCTACCCCCTGGACCGGGGTGAGGTGATCGCTGGTAAATTTCTCGGCCTTTGGGGTGTACTCTGCACCTGCGTGATCGCCGGACTGGGCCTGGGTGGATTTGTGATAAGCCGACAGGTGGAGAACGTGGTATGGTCGGAATTCTACCTTTTCATACTGGCTGCGGTGCTACTGGGAGGGGTTTACATCTCCATCACCATGCTGCTCTCCATCATATTCGACAGCAGCAATTACGCCATGTCCGGTTCTATATTCGTGCTTTTTCTCTTTTCATTCATATGGCTGTTCAGCATGGTCGCCCTGGCGGAATTGACCTTCGGGTGGAAACAGGTGGAAGCCGGCAATCCTCCCAGATGGTATTTCGGGATACAGTTCTTCAATCCCGTGCTTATCTGGTACACCCTGCTGGCACTCAACATACCTGCTCTGCGGGAATGGGCCATGGAGTTCGGTGGCGAGGAACCGGGATATCATCCGGAGTACTACGATACCTGGATAATGATAGCGCTGCTGCTGGTATGGATAGCTGTGCCTCTACTGGTGGGCGAGTATATCTTCAAGCGACAGGAAGGGGGTTGACGTTTATTGGAAAATTCAACCGAGGCTGGTCGACAGTTGCTGAACAGTCGTGCAGGTCTTGGGAGAGAAATGACAAAAGTATTATATAGTATATCTCGATTAGAATTGGGCAAGGAGTGAGTACCATGAATGCCAGCCATGAAAAGATAGCCAAACACAACATGTTTAGCATAGGTAAATTCGGGATATTCATGATGCTCCTGGCCCTGATGGTCCAGTCGACCTTCTCCTGTGTAACATCGGTGTTTGGAGCGGAAGGAGAAGAGTTGATGTTAACCGGATCTGCGGATTCTTCATGGCCCATGTTCAGAGGAGATGCAAGGAATACCGGACTCAGTTCCTACGACACAGGTCACAACGATGGTACCGAACTATGGAGGTTTGAAACCGGCGATAGTGTTTATGGGTCGCCTGTGGTCGGGGCTGATGGTACCGTATACTTCCTCTCGGAGGACAGTTACCTTTACGCCCTGGATCCCCATGGTACGGAAGTATGGAGGTTTGAAACAGGAGGAGGGGAAACGTCTGCACCGGTAATGGGAGAGCATATTTCATCAAATTTTAAATCATCTGGGGTTACGGGAGGAGGGATAGGATTTTCACCGGCACTTGGAGCCGATGGTACCATATACGTAGGGGTTGGCCATACTCTACATATCCTTGAGCCGGACGGCTCGGAGATGGGGACATTTCAGATCGATGGCACCTTTTGTTCCTCTCCGACCCTTGGGCCGGATGGTACGATATACGTCACAGCGTACAAGAGTGCAATGGGTCTTGATACGGATGTTTTCTTGTATGCCATCGAACCCGACGGGACCGAGAGATGGCGTTTAGTAAGGAGACGCTCTCCCTTTGGAGGCTGGGGCTACCCATCACCCGCTATCGATCCTGACGGTACCATATACTTTGCCGTTGAAGAAACACTTTACGCCATTGACCCGGATGGGACGGAAAGATGGAGTTTCCACATAGGCATGGTGTCCTCCTCACCTGCCATCGGGACTGACGGTACAGTCTACATAAGTACCCACAGAACGCACTGGGATCCGGGAGCATACTTTTATGCCATCGAACCCGACGGGACGGAAAGGTGGAGATTTGAGAGCGACGACCATATCTTTTTATCTCCCGCCATGGGCCCTGACGGTACCATTTACTTCGGTGAAGGGATGCCGATCATCAGCGATCGTGATAATTATAACATGTACGCCCTGAACCCGGATGGCACGGAAAGATGGAGATTCCCCGTTGAAGGTCCCGTGGTTTCCTCTCCCGCCGTGGGTGGGGACGGTGCCGTTTACTTCGGCTCCTACGACCACGGGATATATGCCGTGGATCCCGACGGGAGTGAAATATGGAGTTTCACCACCGAAGATAACGTGACATCTTCTCCCGCCATATGCAAAAAGGGTGTGGTGTACATAGGTTCATGGGACAATAACCTATACGCTCTCGGCTCTTCCACGTTTCCCGTTCCCGAAAAGGAGTTCATCCCCGAAAATCTGGAACTCCTGGTGGGTCCGACGGAGGGCAAACCCCCTCTGGAGGTGACCATCACGGTCAGGGGAGACAACATCGGTCTCTTGAACGGTTCCCTCGATGTTATGGTGGATGATGAGGTGATTTTCACCCTCACCATACCGGCCGAAGGGAGTGCAGTTGACTCCTTCACCCATACATTCCAGGAGCCGGGAACCCATACTGTATCCTTCCACAATATCTCAGAAACAGTGATCGTTACTGAGCCGGATGAAGCCGAGACTACGGCCATCGAGGATTATTTCACGCTACTGCTTCTTATAGGTATCATCGTGATCGTTACCTTACTGGTCCTGTTCCGGAAGAGGAGGTCCGGTACCCCACCTCAGGATATGGAGGAGTGGGGAGCAGAGGGAGATATCCATACTGAAGATGATACTGACCTGTGATCCCCACGGGATAGGCTCTACCATTTGTGTCCTGCCAATGTACCGATCACCTGGGGCTGAGCCCAAAATTTGGCGGACATCCCCCTCAAAGATAATATATTCCCTGGGAGTTCTTCGAGTTCATGAAGGTGCACGTTGGCCTATGCCAGGATTACGGGGATTCCCAGAGGACCATCCTCAGAGCCCTGGAAGAACTGGGGGGTGCGGACAGATTTTTCAGGAAAGGTCAAAAGGTGGTCCTGAAGCCCAATCTTCTTAAAGGCGCTCCCCCGGAGAAGGCGGTTACCACCCATCCGGATTTCATCATATCCGTGGTGAGGATAGTGGAGGATGCCGGTGCCCGGGCGGTGATTATAGACAGTCCCGGAGGTCCCGGTAACAAGCGTTTCCTCCAGAGATGTTACGAGAAATCAGAGTGGACCCGCATACCCCGGGAAACGGGGGCGGAGTTGAGCTACGACGTTTCCTACTCCCAGGTACCCCTGCCCCATGGGAGGATACTGAAGTCCGTGCCCGTACTGAAGGTGATCCAGGAGGCGGATGTTATCATAAACCTGCCCAAGCTGAAGACCCACGGGCTCACAGTTTACACAGGTGCCGTTAAGAACATGTACGGCACCGTTCCGGGCATGACCAAGCCCGCCTTCCACGGCCAGTACAGGGGCATGCACCGGTTCGCCAGGATGTTACTGGACGTCCACGATGCGTCCTCCCCGGACCTCTCCATCATGGACGGTATAGTGGGTATGGAGGGCAAGGGACCCGCTGGGGGGGACCCCATCAAAATGAACATGGTACTGACCTCCCAAAGTGCCCAGGCCCTAGATATGGCTGCCTGCCGTGCCACAGGTATAGATATCTCAAAGGTACCGACCATACGCATGGGTGACCTGGATCCCAAGGACGTGGAGTTGATAGGAGATACCCCCCCAAAGATGAGCATAAAACATCCCGTGGGTGGCATGGTTCCCTGGTGGGTTCCCGAGTTCATGGGCGGGATATTTGCCAATATGTACATGAAAAGGCCGGTACTCTACCCGGACAGATGTATCTCCTGCGGTGACTGCGAAAGGATATGTCCCGAGGATGCCATAACCATGAAGAAGCTGCCTCGGATAAGCTGGAGCAAGTGCATACGGTGCTACTGCTGTGCGGAGATCTGTCCCAAGGACGCCCTGGAGCCCAGGTGATTCACAGGTATCTTTCCAGGTCCTGGATGGTTTCTTCTATGTTCTTGGATTTAACTATACCCGATGCCAGGAGCACGCCCACGGTTCCCAGTTCCAGGGCGATCTTGACGTCATCCCCGTTCTTCACACCCGCACCGCAGAGCACTTTCACGTTGGCATCCACCCTTTTAACCCTCTCAACGGCCTCCTTCACCACTTCCGGCTTGGCGGTGGATACGGATATGTCTCCGCCGATGAGTTCCGGGGGTTCGTAGGCCACGAAGTCGGGTCCCATCCCGGCCGCTGCGGCGGAGGCCGCTGGATTGTTGGCGCACACCACGGTCATGAGACCCATGCCCTTGCACAAGGATACCACCTTCTCTATCTCCCAGAGCTCCAGTGTGTTCTCCGAGTGGTTGATCAGCGTCCCCATGGCTCCCGCATCCACCACTGCCTCGGGCAGTGTATGGCCGGTGTGACTCCCTGGCTCTATCCCGTCCACGTGCTGGGCGAAAACGGGAAGCTCTGTTCCCTTCACCACGTCCCGCAGATCAACGGCCTGGGGACACACGACCCAGTTTTTGGTACAGTGCCTTTCTATGGCCCTGGTCAGTTCCATCCCCCGGTCTCCCAGGGATTCTCTGTAGGTCTTGTAGTTCACCATTATGACAGGTTCGGAAATCATATATATCGTCAGGGAGAAAAACCCGGGTCAATTAATAAATTGCGGATTTTTTTCACCATTAGCAGAAGCAACAGAAACAAAATGCAGCCCATACCGTTCATCAAGATGTCCAAAAAAGAAAAATTCCTGGTGGGCGTGTAGTACTGCAGGACCTCCAAGAGCCCTCCGTATGCGAAGGAGATTGTGGCAGCCCAATACTCCATATTCCCCTTCACCGGGTACGTCAGTTCCAAGGTGAAATACAGGAGCCAGGAAAGGACGAAATACATGCCCGCATGGGTAACGTACGTGAAGTAGGGCACGTGCCTATCCCCGCTCTCAACCCCGGGTGGCTTGGCTGAAAGAGACATGTAGGCGATCAGCAGCACGTACCCCAGGGTCAATATGAGCATCCACCGCGATATCCACCGATCATCAATCTTCAAGTTCCTCACCGCATCGGGGGCAGACCTTCATCTCTTTCGACAAGTCCTCTCCGCAAGAATCACAGTAGTGTTCCAGCCGGGATTCCTTTTCCTCAAGAACGTCCTTCCCCACCTCCTTGCTCTTCCTCATATATCCCAACCACCACAGCAGACCGAGAAGGGGCAGGAAGAACAGGAAGGGTACGATGCTCCTTATGATCATGATGGAAACGAATGTGTTCCCCCTGGAAAGGGTCACAGGTCCGAAGGAACCATCCGTCTCCTCCCAGAAGGTCTCGTTTCCCTCACTGTAATTCAGGGCAAAATGGTGGTTGAAGATCGCCTCCCGATCCGTAACGATACTGTTCCCATATAAGTCCCCGTCCGGTGCCAATTCGTAGCTTATAGTGTCTTCCTTCATTGGGTCATCTGGACTCTGGTATGTGAGGTTCAGGAACACTTGATTTACATCCACTTCTCCCTTTATACTCACAGTTCCTTCGAACACCGTATCCCCCCGTCCGTACAGTATATCCAGATAACCTTCCAGGTGTTCCGATTCCAACACCTCTACTTCTTGACCGTACAAAATATGAACATGATACACACTTCCTATCAGCGAGATGATCACTATGGCAAGTGCTCCTGAGTAGAACACCTTCTTCAAGTCCTTGTCTCCATATATCTTGTAGGGTACCAGTATGGCCATCATTCCGGCCAGTACGTTCATCAAACAGAGATCCACACCGAAGATCAGGGGCAGTGTCACTGCAACTGTTGTCAAGGAATAAACTGGCAGTGCATAGGGTTTTTCCTTCAACTCTTTGAAGAACCTGACCATGGAATCCCGGTTCATTCCCACGGGATGTGAGCTTATCTTATTAATATGTTTTCGGAGGTCTTATTTGAACCCCTTCCTTGAAAACCATGTACGCATGGTTCACACCGAAATGATAGGGCAGATGCATGAGGTTGGGTACGTCCAATACCACCATATCCGCCTTTTTTCCGGGTACCAGGGAGCCTATGTCGTTTCTGCCTATTGCCCTGGCGGCGTTGTGGGTGGATGCGGTCAGCGCTTCGTTGGGATGCATCTTCATCTGGAGGCATGCCAGTGTGATGACCATCTGCATGGATTCGGTCCAGCAGTTGGGGTTGAGGTCCGTTGCCAAAGCCACGGGCATCCCCCTCCCGATCATCTCCCTGGCAGGCGAGTATTCATTGTCCATGAGCATGAACGGGGTACCGGGAAGCAGTATGCCTATCACCCCGTTTTTTGCCATGGCCTCTATGTCCCCCGGCCCGCTCTTCACCAGGTGTTCGCAGGACACGGCTCCCAGTTCGGCGGCCATGGTGCTGCACCCTAAATTCTCTATCTCATCCGCATGGACCTTTATCTTCATACCCAACTCCGCAGCCCGTATCAGCAACCGCATGCTGTCCTCGGCATGGAAAACCCCCTTCTCGCAGAATATATCGCAGAATTCCGCAAGACCCCTTTTCACTATCTCCGGTAAAACCGTATCGCAGCAGTAGTCTATGTACTCCGAATGTTCGTCGAATTCCGGTGGCAGGGCATGGGCACCCATGTACGTGGGGACCAGTTCCAGGGGGTGGTCAATATCCCTGATCACCTCCAGGCATTTTATCTCGTTTTCCAGGTCCAGACCGTACCCGCTTTTCGCCTCGGCGGTGGTGGTGCCGTGGGCCAGCATACGATCCATCCTCGCCCTCATCTCCTCCATGAGCTGTTCCCTGGATGCCTTCCTGGTGTTCCTGACGGTGCGCAGTATACCTCCTCCGGCTCCCAGTATCTCCATGTAGGTTTTTCCCTCTATCTTCATCACCAGTTCATCCTCCCTGGAACCGGCGAACACCAGATGGGTGTGGGGGTCCACGAAGCCAGGTATGACCGTTCGACCTTCAACATCCACCTCCCGCTCTCCCCTGTACTTTCCCGTGATATGGCTTTCGGTACCCACATCCAGCACGTACCCGTCCTTCACCGCAACAGCCCCCCCCTCGATACATCCCGTATCCATCATCTCCCTGCCGGTCCTTGGACCGTCACTTCCCGAGAGGGTGTGTAGCTCGCTGCAGCCAGTTATAATCAGATCTGCCTTCATGTTATCACCAGCACGCTCAACTCTTTGAATACCAGGAACAGGAATACGATGAAACCTATCACCAGGGCCACAGTTGCCCATATCTGGGATATGATTAACAGCAGATAGAGCTTTGCCCTCTTATCAGGTGTATCGAAGTATCTCTCCATGAGGCCCTTCAGGGTCATCCCTCCCGGCTCTCCATGATAGCCTTTATCTTCTTGCGCCTGAAGAAATCTTCCCTCTCCCTTTCCTCAATCTGCCTCTCGATGTACGTTATGGTTGCTTCCAGTCGGGGTATGTAGATGTATTCCAGGGCGTTGACCCTCCGCTTGGCCTTCTCTATCTCGTCCGCCAGGCGGCTTAGCTTACCCTCCACCTCGGCGACCCGGAATGATAATTTCAAGACCTCCCGGAAATTGTTAACTGCCTCATCCAGCTTCACGGTGGTTTCGGCATATCCGTAGAATTTTTCTTCCGGTATATGTACATCGAAGGACGGTACCGGTACGCCCATTATATTTTCACCCGAGGTGGGTATGTCTTCCAGGGGCACGGCTCCCTCGGCTATGCTGCTCACCTCCTTTTTCCCCATTATCATCTGGGCCTCCATGAGGCTTCTGTAGCTATCCTTCAGAAGGGAATTCAACTCGGCCCTCAGTTCCTTTCTCCTGTCTACTATCTTGAAGAACTCGTTTATCAGGGCGTCCTTTTTTTCGCTCAAAAGCTGATGCCCGTTCTCGGCCAGCATCTTTCTCTTCCGTATGCGGAGAAGGTCCATCCTGGTGGGCTTCACATCTTCTAGTCGGTCTGCCATGTAACCGGTGAAAACAATGACAGGGAACATTTATGCTTTTCCCTCAAAAACACCCTAAGAATGGCATGGAGGCAGTGGACTCTTGGGATCAGATAAACTCAACGGGGAACCCCTTTTTTGAAGATCATATTACGGGAAACAATCACCTTTTAACGATCTACGCAGCATTAATAAACCTGCAGCCACATCCCCCAGGATGGATACAATGAAGGAAACAAGATTTCCCAGGATAAAGGTGGAGACCCTTTCCGGCAATGAACTTCTGCTACCGGAAGATACCCAGGGCAAGATGGTTCTCATCGGAGTTGCCTTTGTAAGAGAAGCCCAGGGCATGCTTGATTCATGGATGGATTACTTCCACCACCTGTGCAGCGAGAACGAGGTGTATGAACTCCCCATCATCGAAAGTTCCTTCTGGAAGATATTTTCCGGGTTCATCGACGGAGGTATGAGATCCGGCATACCCAAGGAAAAACACGACTTCGTGGGCACCCATTACGGAGATGCATCCGATTTTGTGGAGGCCCTGGGCATAAAGGACAGGAAGCACGGATACGTTTTCCTGGTGGACGAGGAGGGTTACATACGCTTCAGGGGCGAGGGATACATGGACGATGATGGTAAGAGGGAGTTGCTGGAACAGGTCAAGGGCATATGCCGTTGAATAGGATAGGTGTTTATATAATAACCATGTCCTGACGTTCAACAACCGAACTATCCGCTGATACGTGCTTTAAAGTGGTTTTTGATGGAAAAGCACATCGGTTGTGGAAGGAAAATTTTTAATCCATGGAACGAGTTTATACCATCGGTCGTTTTAGATGAATCAACAATATCCATCACCCTGTCCCAATTGCGGAGGCAGCGTTTGGGACAACGAAACCCAGTGTCGTAATTGCCACAAGTACATAGATCGCTGCAAGAGATGCAGAGCACCCGTGCACCCTGACCGGGAGACCTGTGCCAGGTGCGGGGCATTCGTTGCCAAGGAACCCCTTCTTCAGGTGAGGACAACCCTTTCCGGGGATAACCTGGCCGGCAGGGAGATGGTACTTCGGGTTATACTCAGCAACCCCGGGAACGCTCCAACGGAATCCAGGTACCACTTCTCGCTGCCCGAGCCCATGGAAGACGAGATAAGCGGGGATGGGATATCCGTGGAACCCAGCAGCACCGTGGAGAGAGCTTACAATTTCGTTCCACCCCGTCCGGGCCAGTACACCATACCTGAGTTCGAGGTGTCCTACACCAGGACGAACGGTGAGGAGAAAACCGTTAAGGTTCCACCTGTCAACTTCCGCATAGACGGCACCCCGGTCATCAAGATCAGTTTAGAATTAAAAGACCACGAGGTGAAATTGGGCGAAGAGGCAAGGCTCTACGTCACCGTTATCAACAAGGGAACCGCACCTGCCAAGAACCTGCGGTTCAAGGCATTCACACCACCCACCATACATCACCGGGAGACTGACATACTGCTGCCCTCCCTTCAACCGGATGAAGAGCGCACCTGCCTGATCCTTCTCACCCCTCTATTCGACGGTGAGCACACCTTCGAGATCAGATCCCAGTACCACACTCCAGCCACCCATAAAGGTGGACCGGAGTTGAAAGAGATCTCATCGGACAGGGTCACCATCACCGTTAAAAAGAATTGACTCAATCTATGGGCGGCCACATACGTTTCGATTCCACGGGTTTTAGCTTCCTCAAAGAGTCGTCCGAGTCAGAACTTGTCTCTCTACCGCATGTCTTGCACTTCAATCGTCCGTCGGGTAGATAGTCCGCTTTGTAACTCCTGCACTGTGAACACATGAACCCCGCGTTAAGCACCAGGGTGAGATCCGGTTTTTCCTCCCGGTATTCCTTCGTTTCCCCTTTTGCACCTCTCAACCACCGGAAACCCTCCTTGATGTAGTGATACGTGAAGTACACACCTACACCCATCCAGACCAGGATCAACATCCCCATCATCAACGATGCAGAGGTGGATACCTGACCCACGATGTACATGTAATCCCACGCAAAGTGGAATATGATGCACGAGTAAAGACCGTCCTTGGCGAAAAGGTATCCGAATATTATACCGCCTATGAACACCTGGGGGAACTTGTATATGTCCCATCCGCCCCCCATGTGGGCCAGGGAGAAGATGAAAGCGGAGAACAATGTGAGTGACAATATGGGTCCCTCCTTCACACCAAAACCGCCGAATAGGAGTTTCCACGAATCGGCCCTGTTCTTCATGAGGCCGTATATCATCATGGGCACACCGAAGTACAGCAGTCTGAACATTATCTCCTCCCACACGGCTGCCCTGGTCATGAGGAACACGATCTCACCGAAGGGTGCCCTTTCCAATTCCCCCGGCGTGGATGGGGTGGTGCCCGCCAGGGAGATCAACATGAAGTACAGGTAGGACAAAAATATCATGACGCTGAACATGAGGGCCAGTCGTGTCAGGGGCTGGTCCATGATCTTGGATGATAGCTCCTTGCTCTTCATGCTCCCTATGTCTTCATCCGCTACGAACCCGGCGCTCCGGTAGAGCAGGTATGCCAGGGAGATCAATACAGAGGCTACAAGCAGAAAGTAGTACACGGATAGGCCCAATCCACTTAACCTTGCGATACCTATGGGTATCAAAATGACCACATAGAGCCACTGTTCACCCACGGTGGTGTGGTCATATACGTGGCCAGTGGAGACCACCATGACCGCGGTGGTGAAAACGAGAAAGGCCGCGAAGGAAACCACCATGAGCAATGCGAATACGTATCTGATATTGTCCCCAATATCCTCCCCCTCGTTTTTCTTCCGGGTTATCAGACCGTATCCGCAGTACGGGCAGTCGTCTCCCGCCATGGGGCTGCCGCATTCCGGGCATTTCATGGTCTCGGATTACGAATAGTCGTTTTAACTATTTCCCTCAAGTGATGACCCATGGGTTTTTTATCCCATATGTTCTTTTTACCATCAATGAACCGTGAAAGTAGGGGAGTCCCCTTCCGCTTCTACCCCGAGGAATTCTCGGGCGCCTTCGGGGATTCCATCACCGTGATACCCCTGCTGGTGGGTGTGGCCCTGGTTTCCGGTGCCAGCCTGGGCACCATGCTCCTGTTCTTCGGCATATTCCAGATCACCACGGGTCTTTACTACCGCCTGCCCATGCCTGTTGAGCCCATGAAGGCCCTGTCCGCCCTTGTCATAGCCGGGGCACTCACCTATGGCGATATACTGTTCGCCGGATTCATACTGGGGATAGTCCTTCTCACCGTGGGTTTCATGGGGTTCATGAAAAAGATCGATACCGTTGTACCTCTGTCCGTTGTCAGGGGGATACAGATGGGCCTTGCCCTCATATTCCTGCGAGCCGCATTGGATTATTCCCGGGAGATACCCTGGCTCGCCCTATCGGGTGTCGGGATAGTGCTCTGCTTCCTTTACCTCAACAACCGATGGAACGTGCCCAACGTCTCAGCGATCATAGTCATAGCCATGGGCATCGTCTATGGTCTCAGCGTTTACGGTAGTCCCCCCGTGGAGTTTTTGTCCCTCCCGTCCGTTGCCCTTCCAGTACCCGATTCCCTCACCGATTCATTGGTCCAGGGTTCCCTTCCCCAGTTCTTTCTCACCGTTGGGAACTCCATACTGGCAACATCCCTCCTTTTCTCGGATCTGCTGAAGGAAAAGGTGGACCCGGATTCACTCTCAAAATCCGTGGGCACCATGAACGTTGTATCCCCACTGTTCGGTGGAATGCCCATGTGCCACGGTTCCGGCGGCCTGGCCGGGCAGTACAGGTTCGGTGCCAGGACAGGAGCCTCCAACCTGATACTCGGTTCCGTTTACATAATGCTGGCCCTGGTGGCGGGTTCACCGGACATACTAGCATTCTTCCCCATGGCCATACTCGGTGCCCTGCTGGTGTTCATCGCCATCGAACTTGGTATGGCCGGGAGCAAAACGGACATGTGGTCCGTGACCCTGGTGACCGCGTTTGTATCACTGTTTTTCAACATAGGGTACGGCTTCTTTGCCGGCATCGGGTGCTTCCTGGTGCTGAAGCATTTCCGGGATCCATGAGATGAATCATTTCTTTTTTATTTTGGATGGAACCATCTTGGGCAGTTCTCCATTTTCCACTTTTTCCGCGATAACATCCCTGAGCTTGAACTTCTGTACCTTTCCCCTGCCCGTGTGGGGAAGGTCCTCCACCACTTCCACGTATCTGGGCACCTTGGCGCTTGCCACTTTGCCATAGAGTGAATCCACCACATCCTGGGCCGTGAGATCGGAACCCTCGGATGGGACGACCGCGGCAGCCACAACCTCGCCCAGGTCCTTGTCAGGAACACCCACCACAGCCACTTCTCTTATGGACGGGTGCTCTATGAGGTACTCCTCCAGTTCCCTGGGATAAACGTTGAAGCCTCCCACGATGACCATGTCCTTCTTTCTACCAACTATCCGGACGTAGCCCCTCTCGTCCATGGTGGCCAGGTCTCCGGTGTGTAGCCAACCGTCCTCTATGGTCTCGGCGGTGGCCTCGGGTTTCTTGTAGTAGCCCACCATCACGTTGTATCCCTTGACCAGCAGCTCACCGGTCTCCCCGGGCGGCAAATCGTTGCCCTGGTCGTCCACCACCCGGATCTCCTGGTCCGGCATCACACGGCCCACTGTCTCGACCCTGTCCTCCACACTGTCGTCGAAGCGGGTCATGGTCACCCCGGGGGATGCCTCGGTGAGACCGTATGTTATGGATACGTTGCAGCCCAGATCGTTTATCATGGATTTCATGGTCTCCACGGGACAGCTGGACCCGGCCATTATGCCCGTCCTCAAGCTGCTGGTGTCGTATCCTCCCTTGTGGAAGTGTTCCAGTTCCCTTATGAACATGGTGGGTACCCCGTGTAGCATGGTGGCCTTTTCCTTTTCCACCAGTTCCAGAACCTTCTTGGGGTGGAATTCTTCCAGGGGGATCATGGTGCATCCGAATACCACTGAAAGGGTTATGGACATGACGTTGCCGAAACAGTGACTGAAGGGGACCGGTATGACCAGTTTATCCTCGTGTGTCGCCTGTAGAATTTCTCCCTGATCGTGGGCGTTCTTCAAGATCTGGTGATGGGTCAGTTGAACGCCCTTGGGCTTACCAGTGGTTCCCGATGTGTACAGTATGAAGGTGACGTCGTCCGGGTCCAGGTCCTCCGTCAATGCCTGAGAGTCTCCCTGCCCCTGCTTAATGGCCTCCTTGTAGGATATGGTGTCTATTACAGAACTCTCCCCTTCCAGCAGCACTATGGTGCTCAGGTCCTCCAGACTCGGGCCCACTTCCTCAAGGATATCGAGATAATTGTATCTACCGGACCTTTCCGTGGTGATGACCGCCTTTGTGTTTGAATCCCCGAACATGTACTCGATCTCGCTGCTCTTGTACCACGGATCAGTGGGCACCACCACTGCTCCTATCTTGGGTATGGCGAACCATGCCACTATCCATTCAGGGTTGTTGGTGAGCCATATGGCGACCTTGTCTCCCTTCCCCACACCCCTGGATCTTAGAAACTTCGCCAGTTGATCCGCTTCACGGTTCAATTCCTTGTAGGTGATCCTTCGGTCCCCGAATATAATAGCTTCTTTGTCCGGGTATTCCTCAGCCCTTTCTTCGAGTAAATGTCCTATGGTGGTTTTCATCTTATTACCTCTTAGAAGTTCTTATTGGCGGCTATCGGAAAATCCGTTATAAGTTTTACGCCGGATTACCCACGGTCTTCGTCCCCCTGATGATGTAACCGTTGTGTCCGAGACCCTTGAAGCTGGGCCGTATCCCTCCGTCGTTGACCACCATGGTCCTCTCTATTATCTCGGAACACTCCAAGTCCTGGAACCCAAGGGCCCTCATGGCATTGTGGGTACGTTCTACCTGATTGGTTGTTGGTACGTAGGCCAGGAAGGCACCGCCGCCCCTGAGCACCCTACCGGCGGTTTCCAGGGCATCCCAAGGCTGTGGTATGTCCACCACGAAGGCATCCATGTCTCTCTCCTCCAGATCTCCCGTGACATCGCCGACCCTCGGTACCCATGAGGCCCCGAAACCCAGGGTCTCCACGTTGAAACGGGCCACCTCAAGATGCTCTTCCACCTTCTCGTATGTGTAAACCCTGCCCCGATCTCCCACTGCCCTGAGGAGGGCCGCGGTGAGCATACCGGATCCCGCACCACCCTCCACTATCCGGTCCCCGGATTTGATGTCGCACTTGTGTATTATAACGGAAGTCATTATGGGTTGTATTATCTGGGGTCCCCTCCTCATGAACTCAGGAGCCTGTCTTAGTGAAGGTCTCAGGACGTGATAGCTCTGCCTGCCCAGGTCGATACTGCTTCCGTAGGGCATACCCACGAACCGTTTTGTGTCCACGATCCCCAGGCCGGGCACCCTTTTTGTCTCTCCGCTTACATTGAGTAGTTCCGCCGAATCCGGATTCCACAGGATTATCCAGTCCCCTTGTGATATCATCTTTTACACCGTGATATCCCATGGCGGAACTCCGTAAAAGTCTTTCTCTCGTCCCCCGGAACGGTGATCACTCAATTTTCCGGATCAATTCCTGGGCCAGTGAGAGTGCCTCCCTGTACATCCCCTGATCCACAAGGTCCTCCACCCTCTTGAAGCCCTCCCGGGATGGGGTATCTAGTTCCTCATCCCCCATGATCCGCCTTCCCTTTTCCAGCAGCTTGAAGGTCAGGACGGCCATACGGGAGTGGTCCACAACATCCCTGGCGCACTCTTCCGCCTTCTCGAGCTCTCCCGTCTCTTTCGCCTTGATGGCGGCTTTCAGGGACCCCTTTATACTGGTAAGGTCGAAACCGGTACTCCTGGCCCTGGAAAGCATCTTCTTTGCCTGGGATATCTTTTCCACGATCTCTTCGGCTCCATCCCCTTGGGACGGGCTTTCAACTTCCTTTTCCCGGCTATACATGTTATACAGGACTTCCGAACCCATGGTCCTGTGATCCACGGCCAGTCTGTAGGCCTGGGTTGCATCTTTCAACCTGCCCATCTTGGTGGCCAGACGGGCCTTGGTATTCCATATGGTCGCAAAATGCGGGTTCATCTCCACAACCCTGTCGTAACACTCATTTGCACTTTCGAAAGCGCCCATGGACTCCTGTATGCACCCCCTCACGTACCATACCCCCTCATTGTCCCTTCCCTCGGCTATCTTCATATCCATCTCCGCCAGGGCTTCCAGAGGTTCATCGATCACCCCTCCGTCGGGCAAAAACACCCACTCATCCCCATCAGTATATCTTCTGCCGCACTCGTGGCATATCTCGCTGGAAATCGTCACGATCTTTTCACAGTAGGGACAGAAGAATTCGGAGACCACAATGGCCGTATAACCACTGGTCCCCCGGATCTCATCCATTATGTCCCGGGCCTTTTTTTCCCCCATACCCCTTATCTTCAGTATGCCCCCCATCCCCGCCTTCTCTATATGCTCAAGATCCCTGAATCCCTGGTTCACCAGTACCCTGGCGGTCAATTCTCCTATGGACGGAACGGTCATCAGGGTGGAGACCGCGTCGTGATCCTTTATAGCGGTATATTCTTCCATGGTATATGCACCAACAGACAGTCTTAGGGGTACTAACGGTGCATTTTACCGAGAGTACTTATAACTTATGCCCCGATTCCAATTATTCGGACAACATAGGTACCGTACGATGATCCTTTCGCATGGGCAGGACGAGGGGGGGGGGATACGACCGGAGGAAGACCTCCCGGAACATGCACCGTAAGACGGCGTATTAGATCCCAGTGATATATTGGCCGGTCTGGTGTGATATCCCAATAGCTTTGGCCAGGACCTGTAAGAGCGCACCTTCACCGTATCTTTCCCGATCCCGTCCACCACGGATGCACTGGCATGGGCGAGTATGTGTATTTCAAACACTTGCATATGTGTACATACATACAAAGTAATGTTTAAATAGGGGGGGGGGTATATTACCCTTTTCATGAAGGACAAAACACCCGTAATTATTTTTGCGGTACTCATCTTGCTGGGTACCCTTGCCCCTA
>SLLU01000087.1 GCA_007133925.1 Candidatus Halarchaeoplasma halalkaliphilum
CAGATGTATCCCTCCAGGGAATCAAGGGGTTCCTCAGGAGGGTCTCCCGGCTCCCTTACACGCTTTATCTGTTTCATCAACCTTTCAAAGCTATCTCCGGAACGCATGTACCTCCATTATGACCTAGATGATAAAAAACTTTCCGTAAATAAATATACATCAGCACCGACAAATATTAAGTATTCCAGGGGATTGTGTGGGGAACACACATGTGTGCATACAAGAAAAGAGATGGTTACTACCGAAAGGCAAAGAAAGAGGGATACCGCTCCAGAGCAGTCTATAAACTCAAACAGATCCACGAAAAGTTCGGTATCTTTCGGGAAGGGGACACCGTACTGGACCTGGGTGCGGCACCAGGGGGTTGGAGCCAGGGTGCTCTGGAAGCAGTGGGTGAAGGAAGGGTCATAGCGGTGGACCTGGTGGGGATGCGGGATATAGACGGAGTGGAGCAGTACAGGGGTGACGTTACCTCTGAAGAAGCAATGGATAACATACTCAAAGACACGAAGGTGGATGTGGTGATCTCGGATATGGCACCCAACATAAGCGGGAATTACAGTCTGGATCAGGCACGCTCCGTGTACCTCGCCAGGTCGGCCCTACATGTCTGCCAAAGAAGCCTGAGAGATGGTGGAAATATGGTGGTCAAGGTCTTCCAGGGAGAGGATTTCGACGCGCTTCTGGAGGATGTGAGAGCAAACTTCAGATTCGTCAAATGCCATTCACCCAGGGCATCCAGGAACGCCAGTTCCGAGATGTACATCATTGCCAAGGATTTCTTGGATATCAGACAAAAAGGTTAAAAACCGATACCGTGCTATCTTTACCGGTTATCATGAAGACCTATATCAAACTGGTGTTTCACAGTGAGGGGGAAAAACCCTCTGAGGTGGTGGACATACTTTACGGATTGGGATTCGAACCCCAGACCGGAGAATACGACATGGTTTACAAATGGAACAACGAAGCCACCGTATCAGATGCAATATGGTTTGCGGACAAGATACATGCTTCGTTGAAGGGGCTCAACGTATCGTTCTCCATAGATACAACCTATAACTAAAAAAAATCAAGGGGGAAGGGGTTTTGGTAGCCCGTATCAGAACCCGTACTTTTCACACTTCTCGTCGACTTCCTTCTGAATATGTTCGATATCCTCGTCAGAAAGGTGTGCAAAACGTCTCTGGGACTTGAGATAATCCTTCACCGGTTTTCTCTTCTTTGGCTTTTGGGTTATTTTGAGGTTACATATGTCACCGTCCTCGGCTTCCCATAGGACGAAAACACCTGTTTCCACTGCAAGCCTGGCTATCTCTATGGTACTGTCACTGCCGTGCCTCCAGCCCGTGGGGCAGGGAGCAAACACATGTAGGAAGGCAGGGCCTTCGGTCTCCACGGCTTTCTTCACCTTCTTCTTGAGATCGTTGATGTAGGCTATAGAAGCTGTTGCCGTATAGGGTATACCGTGGGCGGCGCATATTGCCGCAATGGGCTTCTTGGGTCTGCTTTCCCCTATGCTCAACTTGCCCACAGGAGAAGTGGTGGTGCTGGCACCGTAGGGCGTCGAACTGCACCGCTGTATACCGGTATTCATGTAAGCCTCGTTATCAACACATACATAGGTGATATCATGGCCCCTCTCAAGCATACCGGATAGGGCCTGGAACCCTATGTCGAAGGTCCCACCGTCACCACCGAAGGCTATGACGTTGACCCCTTCCTTTCGTCCCAGTTCCTTGAGCGCAACCTCCACACCAGCAGCCACACTCGCCGAGTTCTCGAAGGCCGCGTGGATTATGGGTATCTCCCATGCGGTTTCCGGATATCCGGTGGATATCACCTCGAGACAACCGGTGCATATGGTGGCTACGGTATTGGGTCCGGCGGCCTTGAGTATCTGTCTCACCGCAGTCCCTTCGCCGCATCCGGCACAGGCTCTATGGCCCGATGCAAATAATTCCAGATCTTCTTTTGTCATGTTTGATCACCTCATTACATCCTCATTCATGTTTATCCATTCAACCGGTTCCTTGACCTCACCTGCGGTGACCGCATCTTTGGTCTTTTGATATATCTCCTGGAAACTCTCCACGAATATCTCTCTACCTCCAAGACCGGCGATGAAATTCTTCAGCAACGGGCGTTCATCCATGTTGGCAAAAGCCCCGGCCAGATCAGTGTACACCGCCCCGTAAGCTCCTGGTGATATGTTACGATCCACCACTGCAACACCCTTGGCTCCGGAGAGTATCTTTATCAGCTCTGGTGCGGGGAACGGCCTGTAAACAGTTAGTTTTGCCAGTCCGACTTTTTCTCCCTTTGCCCTGAGCTTCCTTACAGCCTCCCTGGCTGTGCCAGTCATGGAGCCCATGGTGAGCAGTATGATATCGGCATCTTCGCACTGGAAGGTGGTCACCTTGTTGTATTCTCTTCCGAACCTCTCTTTGTACTCTTTGAACACCTCGTCTATCACCGCTTCACTCTTCTCGATAGCTTCAACCTGGGCATGCTTGAATTCCTGATAATAATCCGGAGTCCCGAATGAACCAAAAGTTGCGGGCTCCTTGGGATCTAGCACACCGTGGGACGGCTTGTAGGGTGGAAGGAACTCATCCACATCCTCCTGGGCCGGGACCCTAACACCTTCCATGGTATGGGTAAGTACGAAGGCATCTATGCCCACCATGGCCGGTAGGAGCACCCGTTCGTCCTCGGCTATGCGGAATGCGTTTATCATGAGATCTAGGCCCTCCTGGTTGTTCTCTGCGTAAAACTGTAGCCAGCCCGAGTCCCGGGATGCGATGGTGTCCTGGTGATCGCACCATATGTTTATGGGGGCGGAAAGGGCCCTGTTTCCAACTGCCATCACTATGGGCAAACGCATACCGGACGCTATGAAAAGCATCTCGTGCATTAGGGCTATCCCCTGGGATGCGGATGCGGTGCATACCCTGGCACCGGTGGCCGATGCCCCTATGCAGGCGCTCATGGCCGAGTGTTCACTTTCAACGTTGATCATTGATGCATCCAGTTCACCGTCCGCCACGAATTCCGACATCTTCTCGGGGAAGAGCGTAGAGGGTGTGATGGGATAAGCGGGGATAACATTGGGTCTGCAAAGTTTGGCACCCATGGCCGTGGCCATGTTACCTTTTATGGTCATCGCCTTCTGCTCGCCCATGTTATCACTTCTCCTCCTTTATCATCACTATGGCCTGAACGGGACATTCCTTGGCGCATATCCCGCAGCCCTTGCAGTAATCAAAATCGTAGGTTATACCTTTATCCAGCTTTTTTATAGCTCCGTCGGGACAGTAGTCATAGCATTTGTAACAGCTTATACACTTCTCCAGGTCCACCACCGGACGCATGGTTCTCCATCCACCGGTCTTGTATATCCTCGAGCTTCCGTGGTCCCTGTTAACCGCACCTATGGTTATCTTTACAGTCATCTTATCAAACTCCTTTTACTCCTTCAAAAGCCTCTTTCGCAGCATTCTTGTTGTTCTCCAACTTGTATGGAACGTTATGTTCTATGGCCTCAAAAATTGACTCCAGTTTAACGTTCCCCACTACCCGGGAATAAGAACCGAGTATGGACGTGTTTACTATGGGATTTGTGTCCGTACCCAATCCGTTGTTCACCGCTATGGATGTGGCATCCACCGTGTAAACCTCTGCACCTGAATAATCGAAGGCTGACGGGTCTTTTGCACTGTTGAGTATCAAAACACCACCTGGTTTCAAACCATCTGTGACGTCTATGACATCGAGAAGGCTTGTATCCAGAACCACCACCACATCAGGCTCGTATATCTGGGTCTTTATGTCTATGGGCTTTTCGTCTATCCTTGTGAAGGCTGCTACGGGGGCGCCCCTTCGCTCAACACCGAACATGGGGAAGGCCTGAACATCCTTGCCTTCCCTGAATGCGGCATCAGCCAGGGTATTGGCGGCGGTTACCGCCCCCTGTCCTCCACGTCCGTGGAACCTTACTTCGTACATGATTTCCTCTCCATTCATCTCGGAGGACATGAACAGGTATAATAAATCTTTTGATGGGTCCCCTCAAAACAGATAAAGGTTGTTTATGCCCGTTATGACCATGTTGACCCCTATGGTACCTATGAAAAATCCGTTCAAACGAAGGAACATTCCGAGTCTCTTGTCGAAGGCGGATCTCGAATGGTCGTGGAGCAATCTCTTGCGCATAAGGGACAGCGAGTACACTATCTGGAAGTTGATGAGCATCGCCAGGGCGATTATCCCCATGGCGAAGGGAGTGTACAATTCGTTACCTATGATGATACTCACCGAGATGGTCCCGGGACCCACCATGAAGGGTATGGCCACCTGGGAGGCGATATCATCCAGGGTTCCAGTCAGAGTCACTACAGACCTCCTACCCTGTATGATTATGACGAGCCCAAGGGAGAGTAGGACTATGCCTCCGAAAATTCGGAAAGATTCGAAGTTTACCCGAAATATGTTACTGAAGATGAACGTGCCGAAGGCCGCAAAGACAGAATAGATCACGAAGGACATCACACTGGCCTTGATGAGTACGGCGTAGTAATCCGGATCCGGAAGTTCCTCTCTTACGTTCTTTACGTAAACGAACAGAGCGAAGGGATTCAACATCACCAGGAATGCCAGCATGTAGGAGAACATGGTTGTAACCGTTCTTTTCCAAAGTTGAAGTGCAGATAAACCTTTTGTTTCCCTTCACCGTAAATGATAAATCCCTATAGGGGGTATCCCCGACCCATGACTTACAGCTACATTTCAACCATCAGATGGAGTCAGAAAGAGGGTGTCCATGGAGAGATGGAACTGGATAGAGGACCCTCTTTCGACTTCCACAAACCCAGTGAGTTCGGGGGACGTGACGGATTCATGAACCCCGAGGATGCCTTCGTGGGCTCTGTGGCCATGTGTTATTCCATCACCGTTGAAGAGATGTGCATCAAGATGAGGTTGAATATCGATCATTTCGAACTGAAGACCGAGGGGATACTGGAAGAAGTGGATGGTAAGAACATGATAACCAAGATCATACTCCGCCCAGAGATAAGATCCCTTGAGAAACCCCATAAGATCAAAAGAGCACTCGAGTTGGCCAAGGAAAACTGCTTGATCGCAAGAAGTCTGACATCGGAGATAATACTGGAACCTGTTTATTAAAAAAAAGAAAGGGGAAGGGGGTTTGTGTCTCAGAAGATATCATCATCGCTGATATCGTCTTCATCACTGAACAGGGGCTCATCATCTAAGTCCTGCTCGAACACATGGGCTTCCGCGACAGCATCACCGGGACCGGATCTTTTGCCCTTCATGACCACTGCAACTATTGCAATGAGCAGGGCAAGTATGCCCAGAACAAGGGCCAGCATGACCATGGTGGCCGCCGAGCTTATGTCGTCGTCCTGATCCTCCTGAACACTCTCCAGTCGCTGTATCTGAGTTCTCAGATCAGAGATGTCATTGCCGAGGGAACCTTCCAGAGACTCCAATTCTTCATTGAGTGAACCCAATTGTGTCGTCAGATTCTCCAGTTCCGATTCCAGCTCATCCACTTCGCTCTCCAGAGCATCGATGTTACTGTCCAGGCCATCAATTTGGTCCTGATGGGAATCGATCTCATCCCATACATCGGATAGGTCTGATGTTAAGGCAGCGATCTGCGAAGATAGTGTATCTATATGGGATCTGAGGTCTGCCACCTCTGTGTTCAGGTCAGATTCCAACTCATCTATCTGAGCCTCGAGATCACTTATGGCAGCATACAAGTCCTCACCCAATAGGTCCATCTCGTGGAGCATATCCTCTTCCAGAGTTGCGATCTGGGATTCCAGGTTTGCCACTGCAGATGCAAGGGCACTCTGAACGGCGGATATATCACTTCTTAGGTTATCGATCTGATTCCCCAGACCACCGATCAGTCCGTGTATACCGTCTATCTCATCGTAAAGGATGGGTATGTCCGGCATATAGAGTGCATAGACAGTTGCGGTACTGGAAATACCAGATTCACCGGTGGCGACCACGTGGAATGCATTTAACCCGTCAACGAGGATCTCTGTGTGTTGGAATATTCCTGTATCAGGGTCCACATGCACAGTAACATCGTTGATCTCTACCAATGCCGAAGGTTCGGTCGCGCCCTGTATGATAAAAGTATCGTCGAAGGTTATCCCGCCACTCTCACTGGTTATCTCAAGGTGGGTAGCGGAAGTGTCCACAATGAAGGAAACCGTATCGGAAACTATGGTATCGCCTATGGCTTCGACTCTGACCTCGTATGCTCCGTAGGGTAGGTTGATGAAGTTGTGATTCCTTTCGAGCTTGTAAACCGGTTCTTCGTCGTTGAGGTATACGTAGTAGTACTCAATCGGACCAGTACTTCGCCAGTGAACTGCCACACTATCGGTGTTGAAGCGCTGTCCATCCACAGGGGATATGATCTCCAGGGTGGTTTCCAGCGGGATAGGTTCCTGCATGGGAGCCATGGCTACGGTATCATATAGATCATGGATATCCACCGCTCGAACTCTGTACCACCAGTATATGTTATCGTGGGAACCTGCATAGAGATCCCGGAACATGTAGGAAGCGGAGCCATCTGCCTTTACCGAACCAACACTGTACCACGGACCGGAATCGGACATGGATCGTTGGATGGAATAGTGGGCAACGCTGTTCCTGCCGATACCGTCATCCGCACTCCTGTTCCACTCTATCAGATTGTGTAAATCTCCCTCTAGTTCCACGGTGGTTCGAATCTCGCTGACCCTGTGTCTGTCGGCGTGGGCAGGTACGGTATGTCTGAACCCGATGTAACTAGATGTGGTATAGGTGTTGTCCTGTCCGGTTGCAAGGAAGTGGTCATTTAAGTAGAGTGTGAACACTCCGTCCAAGTCCCTTTCGATGGCAACCGTATTCCAGTCAGTGTTAGCGGGCCAACTCACAGAGAAGATCGGAGAGTCGGGATTAGTTCCGTTGTCAAATCTCCACAGGTTGATCACCGCGTCGCCCCCTATATCACCGGTCACTATGAAGTAGTATCCGCTGAAATCGGGTGATGCTGGATCCGGTGTATCCTGTACGAAGAAGAATCTCATGGCTTGGATTGCACCACCCGCTCCATCGATATTGACGAACTGGAAGTCCCATTCCCATCGGCCGTAGGCCTGGGTGGAAGGCGTGGAAATGCTTCCGATACCCTCCAACCATCTTGTTCCGTCCTGCTGACCCACAGACCAATCACCGGAGAAAACAGTCCACTCTGGGTTACGGGTGTAATCCCCATCCTGGAAGTCGTCAACCACGATACTGGTTTCTCCCATATGAGTGTCAACACCCAAGTTTGTGGGCGCTCCGGGGGGTGTACCGATTATGTCGAACTCGCGGCTCGTGTGCGGCCGACTTACTCCCTCGATATCGTGAACGACCGCTCTTATCCGTGCAGCCTTCGTGGGGCTGTCAGGAACTGTCCATGTGTAAGTACCCGTATCTGCAATTCCGATAGCTATATTGTCCCATGTTCTTCCGTCGTCCATGGTGAACTGGATGTCAATATTATCGGTATCATGATCACCGGAGGTGACATCCCATGTGATATCCACCTCATCATCGTTGTTCCATGTCTCTCCACCAACGGGGTAAGTCACCTCGATAACTGGAAGACCGTCTGGGTCGATCGCATTGCTCATGAACAGCGCATAATCCTGGTTGGCATCGCCGTCATTGTTGGCATCCTCTGGTACGTTGGTACCGTGAACCTTGACGGTGTAAACACCAGGCATCAGGTCATCATGGTGGATGTAAACGTTGAGTACGTTGTTCACATCGTCCCATCCGTCACCAGTTTGATCGAATTCAGGCATTGCGCCTGTGTTGGCTTCCGTAAAGGACCGGATGCTCACGTTGTTATCATCCACGGGGAATGCGTTTCCCCTGTAAACCGTGATTCCGTCAGGTGATATGACCTCCAGGTCCAGGTTGTTTTTAAGAGTCCATGTGTCCCCTGCCTGTCCGGGTTTATCGGTCCAAACCAGGGATATCTTAAGGGGTTGGAGATCGTCTTCCCATGTGAGATGGTATTCGTGCTCTTCACCCGTGGTTATCAGTTCGCTTTCATCCACGTACATGTATCCCACTGGTGCATCCATTAGGGCTGGGAGGTTCACAATGCCCCATCCCTCGTCTCGGTTCGGTATGGGGCCGGTGTTTCCACCGTCATCACACATATCGTGTGCGGTGTTTATGAGCATGGCCTTGACCATGGCAGGGCTGGGTCTTACACCATAAAGTGTTTCGTACCACTCAACCACCACTGCAGCCGCTCCGGCCACCGCGGGGTTGGACATGGATGTGCCGCTCATGGTGGCGTATCCGCCATCTGGCATGGTAGATGTGATACCGTGTCCAGGTGCAACGATATCCGGCTTCACACGGTTATCCACGGTCCAACCTCTCGAGCTGAAGCCGACTATCATATCCGGATTCGTGACACCTGAGTCAGGATTGTAGTTATGGGACGCACCCACAGTTATCACGTTCTTAGCCGTGGCGGGAGCGCCTATGGTTATGTCTCCCGGTCCATCGTTTCCTGCGGATGTGGTTATCACCATGGGTTGATTTCCGGTGGTGTTCCGGTCTGCATCCCTGACCGCCATATCGAACTCAGCAGAGGATCTGGGATAAGTACCACCTATGGATGAACCCCAGGAGTTGGTATGCACGTAGGCATCTGCATCCTGTTTTGAGATCTCTACTATCTCGTAGTAGTCATTACCGGCTATCCACTGGGCAGCGTCAGAGAATATCTTCACCGCGTATAACTCCGAAGCATACGCTAAACCTTGGCCCTTGTAGTAAGGTGCGAAGGTCATGTTCTCCTCTGTACCACGGTATGTATCTCCCGCTGCGGAACCGGTACAGTGTGTGCCGTGGCCGTGGCCGTCACCCCAGTAATCGGGGTCATCTCCAAAGCCGAAGCCCCCGATGACACGACCGGTGAAATCCTCGTGTCCAGCGTTGCCGACGGTACTGTTACCGAGGCCCGTATCAGCCACAGCTATGACCACACCTTCACCGGAAACACCTAGGAGTTGATTTACATGGGCACCGTAATCGCCATATGCACGATAGGGTGTATCGGGATCATTGTCGTCATCGAGTAGCCAGAGGCCTCCACCTATTATCTGAGAGGCCATCTCGTCGTGGAGGATCGGTTCGACGTATCGCCCGACGTGATAAACTTCGTTGAGTACAGCCAGTTCCATCAATGAAGCATGATCATCAACGTGGAGTAGCATCGCGCTACCGAAGGGCCTTACGTTGTAAGAAAGTACATGGGCCACATCATCTATGGCTTCCAGGGTTTCAAGGCTAACTCCGGGGAGCAAACTCAGTGAGATCAATCCGGGACCAACATCCCTTTCCAGCTTGAAACCGGGCTGATAGATACCCACCCAATCCACGAAGTAGAGGTCCTCCACCTGACTAGCCAGTTCCGGGGTCATTCGGACCTCGAAAGCATAGTTCGGTGCGTAATTGATTATCTCTACGCCCATGGACTGCAGGGTGCTTCTCCACTCGGGATGAACCGGGCCCAGCATGTGTATTATGTGCAGTCCGTAGACTCCGGCATCATATCCGTCAATCATGAGTACCGGATCGAACTCCGGATATCCCTGGTTTATGTCGAACTGATGGTTCTTCAGCCGTATCTCGGTCCTTCCGGGCAGTTCATTATAAGAAAAGCCCGCACCCAGGAGAGTGTTCCTGTGCACATCGGTTACACCGACCAAAGCCCGATTGGGATATACCTCTATGATCTCTATTCCCATGGACTGGAGTGTACGCAGATCACTATGGCTGTCCAAAGAAACCAGCACTATATCTCTATCTACCTCCGCCTGTACTATGGCCGCTGCTGATAGAACTGATATCAACAACAGTACGGACAGGAACAAAGATAGCATTCTCGTCTTCTTTTTTACTCTCATATTTATTCCCTCTTATTGTTTTTTGGTTAAAAGGAGCATAATACCCAGGGATATATAATGTTTTTGAGGTCCGATACCTCAACCATCTTCCTCTATGCGCTTCAAAATGGATTCGACCTTTGACATTATTTCGGGATCGTGCACTATGCTCAAAAGAAAAAGAATCTTCTTCAAGGCCAGGCAATCCAGATATGTCATATCATCACCATATTTCAACTTCTCCAGCTTCTCACAGCACAAGGAATCCATCTCGCAAAAGAGATCATAGACTTTTTTGTTTATATCCGGCATTCGGTTGAAATATCCCATCTGTTCGATGTATTCCATGATCTTACCGGTCTGCTCCTCGCTCCACAGAAATTTCATCTCGTTATTTCCATTACCGTTAAGAAATCTGCAAGCGGGTAAGAACAATTTTGCCGTCCTACCATATATGTACTCGGAACTGTGGCTTTTCCATTTGGAACCGGAGACATAGACGAAATCGTGATCCTGTAATTTCTTGATGTGCCTATACACCGTGGAAGGATGTTTATCCAAACGCTCTGAGAGTTCCGCTACGGTCATATCCCCCTCCGAAAGGAGAAAGAGTATCCCGGACCTGGTGGGCTCTAGTATAAGATTAAGGATTTGAGGGTCCCTAATTATCTTGAGCTCATCTCTCATCGAGGTTATAATAAACATAACCACTTAAAACCTTTCGAAGGATTTGCATCGTGGTACAATTAGCCTTCGAGATCTTCTATGGCAATCCCATTCTCCCTCTGTAGAATCTGCTTGATCTCACCACTGGCTTCGTTAAGTTTCTTGGTACATATCTCCACCAGTTTCATCCCCCTTTCGTACAGTTCCACGGTCTCTTCCAGGGATACCTTCTCCCGCTCGAGTCTGTTATTGATCTCCTCGAGCTCGGACAGATATTCTTCGAATCCTTTTTCCTTCATATCTTCTTTTTCCATATTTTCACCTCTTTGACTTCGGTGGTAAATGACCCGTCCTTCATCCTAACATCCAACATATCCCCGGGATTCAGATCAACCACCGATCTGACCACGTTACCCCCTCTGTCCAGCACCACGGAAAAACCCCTTTCCATGGTCAGGACCGGACCCAGTGCCTTCAACCTTTCAGTCTGGAGTTCCAACTTATTCTCCATAAACTCCAATTTTTTGGAAACGTTCTCCCGGATACGGGATATACATTCATCCAATCTCTGTTCGTGCTCCTCCAAGAATCTTTCCGGCCGTATGAAGAGGAGACCCTCTGTGATCCTTTTCAACCTCTCTCTTCCATCCACCACTGCATTGTTCAGTGAAGAAAGGAGACGGCTTTTCTCACCCTGGATTTTGCTAACGAGCTCTCTCTTGTCCGGTACGGCCAACTCCGCTGCCGCTGAAGGCGTGGGAGCCCTCTTGTCTGCCACGAAATCGGATATGAGAACGTCGGTTTCATGCCCAACTGCGGATATGATGGGGGTTTTGGCATGGAATATGGCCCTTGCCACCACCTCTTCATTAAAGCTCCAAAGGTCCTCTATGGACCCGCCGCCACGACCCACTATGATCACATCCACGTCCTGAGAATCCATCTGCTCTATGGCCCGGGCTATGCTCTCCGGAGACCCTTTGCCCTGAACGGATGTTGGAGCTATGAGCACGTCAACATTGGCATATCTTCTGTGCAGCACGTTCAATATATCCCTGAGTGCAGCACCGTCTGTTGACGTAACCACACCGACCCTTGTGGGTAAAAAGGGTAGAGGTTTTTTATGTTCCGGAGAAAACAAACCCTCTTCTTCGAGCTTCTTTTTTAATTTCTCGTAGGCCAGGTACAGCTTCCCCACACCTTCAGGTATCATCTCAAGCACTATGAACTGGTATTTCCCCTTGGCATGGTAAAAGCCGACTTCTCCACGGCAGATGACCTCTTGACCGGCAGAGGGCCTGAAGTCCATGTCCTTGTTGGCGCCGTGGAACATAACACAACTCAGCTCACTCTCGCCGTCCTTGAGGCTGAAGTACATGTGTCTTTGATTATAATGGGTGAAATTAGAGATCTCACCCCTCACCCACACATCCCTGAGAGTGGGTTCGTTCCTGAGTACGCTCTCCACGTATCTGTTGAGTGAAGACACCGAATGGATTTCCGTTATTTTTTCTTCCGCATCTCCGAACATGTCATCCGCTATTCCAAGAGAATGTATTAACCCTATATAAATCCCTACATGGGGGTGATACCCGAAAGTGAAATAATATACGGAGTGATACACCACCATGGACGAAAGGACGGCCATCACGGGTACACCCGGTGTGGGCAAGACCACAGTGTCACATCTGTTGAAGGAAAAGGGATACGTGGTCATGGATCTGAACGGGTTCCTGAGTGAAAGGGGGTTGAGTTCTCGCCAGGACCCCTTTCGGGACACCTACATGGTGGATACGGAAGAGATGAAAGCGGCATACACATCGGCACCCACACATGATATTGTGGAGGGACACCTTTCACACCACCTTGAGCTACCTGTCACCATCGTTCTCCGTTGCTCCCCCGAAGTTCTCGAAAGGCGGATGGAAAGCAAGGAATGGAAGGATGAGAAGAAGAGGGAGAACATACAATCGGAGATACTGGATGTTATACTCATAGAAGCCCTGGAAAACAGCAACAGGGTTTTCGAGATCGACACATCGCAAATGACCCCTAAGGAAGTGTGCGGAGCCGTGATAGATATACTGGAAGGAAAAGAATATGGGTACCGGCCCGGAAGTATCGATTGGACGGAATTCATGGAAAACTACCGCTGATGGAAAAAATTGTTATATACTCTATAGTGTAATGCACGGTAGATGGTACTTAACGATTACCGAGAAGAAGCTGACACGGTACTGAAGCCTCTGGCTCAGAAGATGATAAACTTCAACCCGGATACACTTTCATGGATCGCATTCCTTGGCGCGGTCCTGGCAGGCGCGTCCTTCTACATGGCCCGTGGTCCACTGTTCCTTCTCCTGGGTTCCTTTTTTATAATGATGAACGCCTTCTTCGATGCCATGGACGGCAGGGTAGCCAAGTTGAAGGGCACTGCCTCACTCAGAGGGGATTTCCTGGATCATACTCTCGATAGGTACGCAGATATCTTCATCGTAGGTGGCATAGCCCTGGGACCCCTGAGCCGTCTCCCCATAGGTATGATGGCCATCATAGGCATACTGATGACCAGTTACATGGGAACCCAGGCCCAGGCGGTTGGCGTAAAACGCAATTACGGAGGTGTGGCAGGCAGAGCGGATCGCCTTGTCCTACTGATCCTGGTACCCATAGTAGCCGCCCCACTCGCGGTGGCCGGATACGACCCATTCTCCATGGCAGGCATCGAATTCACACTTATGGAGATACTGATGATATGGTTCGCTGTTGCCGGGAACTTGACCGCTCTACACAGAGGGATAATGAGCTGGAAGGCCCTGTCCGATCAATCCTGAGGACTTCGCTTCTTTTTGTATGAGTAGTATGTGAGGGGGTGTGTCATCCAATCGGCACCGCACAGATCGTCGGGTTTGTGACAGATGCCGCCGGTTTTCATGTAACCGCACCCGGGAGGGGTGTACTCCGTGCTGGACACCTTTCCTATAACGTGTTCTATCTGATAACTCGCCAGATCCACTCTAAAATCCGGGGACCTGGAGAATATTGCTATTATCTGTTCCTGATTGAAACCTATCTTGTGCAAAAAAGCGGTGAGAGCAAAACGGGCCTCGTGGGACAGGTTTTTTCCCTCGGCCTGCTTCTTTATGAGTTCCTTTATGCATGGAGGGAAAAGACCCTCTTCCACTTCACCCAGATCCTGATCCACGAACTTCTCCTTGAGTACTTCAAGTTTCTCGGTCACATCCTCAAGTATTCCTGACAATGCCCTCTTTATATCTTGGTTAACCTCGAGAGGAAGATCCTTGAGCACCTCCTGGAATGCCTTTTCTTTTAGAAGACGGATGAATTTCGAGGGATCCAGATGAACCCTGCCTCCCCGTAGGTCCTGGTTGACCAGTTTCCACTCCTTTGCACTCATGTCCCTGGTGATATCGATGAAATCGAGAAAATTCACGGTTATCTCCTTACCCGCAGTGGATCCGACCAGACCAAGTTCGTTACCCACACCCAGAACGAGGTCCATGTCATCCTCGTTATGAAGAAAAGACGAAACGTTCTCCGCCTCGGCCAGGGCGTATCGTCGATGAAGGAACTCATCGTCAACACAGGATACTATCATCCTTGCCAGGGGATAGGACACTATCTCTGTCAATTGGTTAGACGGGTGTGCGTCCCGAGATGCCCATTTGCCCCCTATACGACCTTCCTCGATGGCCTCTATAACCCTTTCCTTTGCCCGATTCCTTGCCATGCCGAAGGTCCTGGACGTGAGTATGGATTCCAGGGTCAGGTCGTGTTGAGAAATGAACTCCTTTGCCTGGTTTGAAAATGGATAACGGGCGTTGTGTTCAGGACGCCATTCCATGTATACCTTGTCCGAACCCATGACGTACAAATAGGTAGGAGAACTACTTAATCGTTTTCACCTGAGAAGCTGTTTCAATCCCCAGGCGATCCTCCTCATGTGAGATGGATCCAGTACGGGATGAACCGGGGCCCAGACCACCTCTTGGCACGCCGATTCGGTTTCGGGACATGGAGAATCCATATCCACAAAGCCCTGTCGGTAGATGGGACGATCGTATCCCATGCGCAGATCCACCCCCGCCTTTCTCATGCCGAAGACCAGGGGATCTCTCTTTTCCCTGGAAACTCTCAGTGCATACTGATGATACACGTGCTTTCTTCCCTCAACCTCTACGGGCGTTCGGACGATGCCCGATTCTTCCAGGGGAGCCATCTCCTCGGTGATTATGGAGGCGTTTCGCCTCCTGGTGTCGTTCATGCTGTCGAGTTTGTCCAGCTGTACCCTACCCAAACAGGCTTCCATATCTGTCATTAGATAGTTGAAGCCGCAGGTTTCATGTTCCCCCTGGGGTCCCTTCCCGTGGTTCCGAAGCATCCTTGCGGTCTCGGCGAGTTCTTTGTCGTCAGTGGTTATCATACCGCCCTCGCCAGTGGTCATGTTCTTGGTGGCATAGAAGGAAAAGCAGCCCGCGTGACCCACTGAACCGGCTTTTTTATCACAGTACATGGCACCGTGGGCCTGGCATGCGTCTTCGATCACCTTGAGTTCATTTTCCTCAGCCACCTTCAGGATACCATCCATATCCGCCATCTGACCGTAGAGATGCACTGGTATGATGGCCCGGGTATCGTGGTCAATCACATCCACCATGTTTTCAGGAGCCATGCAGTAGGTAACAGGGTCTATGTCAACGAAGATGGGTTCCGCCCCCACTGCTAGCACCGGTGAAACGCTTGCTACGAAGCTGTAGGGGCTGACGAGCACCTTGTCCCCCTTGCCTATGCCCAGGGAAAGAAGCGAAAGATGGATGGCGGCGGTCCCTGAACTGACAGCAACAGCTTCCTCCACACCCACATACTCCGCAAAGGACTTTTCAAAAGCTTGGACCTCGGGGCCAGCAGCTAACTGGCCGGATCTGAGTACTCTTAAAACTGCTTCTTCCTCTTCCTCCCCTATAACGGGTTTTCCTGCGGGGATCCTCCCGTTCATGTAGGGTTATATCCCAAGAGGGATAAGGTCTTTTCTGTCTCAGGCGGTCTCTATCCGTGGTGCCAAAAGGAACTTCACGGATCCGTGTCCCTGGGCAAATTCGAAATCCAGTACCACGGGATAATCGGAACCCAGGTCTATCTTTATGGGAACACCGCTGGAGACGGATTTGATCATCCCCGAGAAGTAATCCAGGGCGAACAATGAGCTCACTTCTTCACTGGCACTGAGCTGCTTGAGCAGATCCTTGGGCAAGTTCAACCGGACCATGTCCTCGTCCTCCTCGGAAAAAATCTCAAATCCGTCGGGCCCAGCGGAAAGGGCGATATGATCCGATATGTTCTGTGAAGCTTTCACACCTTTGAGCAGATGCTTACCGTCAACGGTCAGACTCACAGGTAGGTCCAACTGGGGAACCGATGGATCGGTCATCCCCGCAGTGTCCAGCAGTGGCATCTTCTGGGTCACATTGTCGACCTCCAGAAGCAGTCTGTTCTCGTCCTCCACGTGTTCTATCTTCACTACCTCTCCCGATGAAGACAGCTTGAGAAACTGATCTATCTTGTTCAGATTGATCCCAAGCTCGGAATCATCCGCCTGATAACTTTCAAATGCGTCCTTGGATAGTCTGAGATCGACCATAGCGACGTGTGCGGGGTCAACCGCCTTCAGATTGAGTCCCTCTTCACTGAGGTTCAACTTCACTTCGTCAACGATGGTCCCCACTATATCCACTAGGTCCCTCAATATATCCGATTTTATTTCAGCATGTAACATGGTAATCCCCTTGAGGAGAAAAGGTTATCAGCTATGTAGATTTAAATATTATGGTCCGCAACGGGCATTGAAGGTACGTTACTTTGCGTCGTGTAAATTAACGGAGATCAACTCCTCAGCTCTCCGAAGGTGGTAACCCTCTCCGCAAGGGCGTTGTGCTTGTGTATGGATTCCTCGCTCTCGCTGGTCACTTCGATACGGGCTGTATCGGGAAAGTCCTTGTAGATATCAAGCACCTTGGACAGTATGTCCCGGACCACGTCCTCCACGAACTTGGGGTTCTCGTGGGCATTTACCACCACCCGGGCCTCGTCGTCCCTTTTCAGTATCTCGTGGGTCGGAGATGAAAGGGAGGATTCCACTATATCTATGAGGTCATTGAGCTCCACGTGGGTCCCCAGGGG
>SLLU01000140.1 GCA_007133925.1 Candidatus Halarchaeoplasma halalkaliphilum
GCGGAAGAAGCTTGACAGGATGAATGACGAACTCATGAAGCACATAAAGGAAGAACATCGGGAAAACGTGGCACCCCTCTCCTACATACTGGAGAGTATCTCCCGTACAGGCTCCTACGCATCGGACATATCAGAGATCAGTATCAACTATATCATGTCGATTTGAAAATAAGTTCCCGAACGTACTTTTTTGCCTCCTTGTACCATAGAGGTGATGAAATATGTACAAAAAGTAGTGTAAGAGCTGCGAATAAAAAGGAAGTTATGGTGATGGATACCGATCCGGTGAAGCGGTTGTAAACCGCAAATCCAGAAATCGTCATTACCAGTGTAAACAGGATCACTTGAGGTATATTTATGGTATTCAGGTCTAGCTCGTAATCCTTTTTAACCATGTAGATCATGAATAGAAACAGCAGAATGAAAGATAGAAGGGTACCCACGGCGGCCCCTTCCATACCCATAAGAGGTATAAGGACTATGTTGGCCATTATGTTCAACAGTGCGGCGGCGCCTATACCCATGGCCATGACACCTGTTCTCTCTGCGGCCTGCACGGATGTCCTGAACAGAACGTAACCTCCGAAGAATAGTATCTCAAAAGATGCGATGGATAAGACCGTGGCGCCGAGAGGATAGTCCCCGCCATAAACAAAACCAAGTATGTCTCCACTGAATAGCATCAGGAGCAATATCATGGGGATGGAAACAAATATCAGAAAAGAAAAAATCTCTCTCAACAAAACCTTTGATGAACGGCCCTCCGCCTTCCTCTCGGAGAACGTGGGAAGCAACACTATGCTCAAGGGTGCCATCATGCTGCCGATCATCCATGGTATACCCGATGCAACCGAGTATATGCCTACATGGGAAGGATCCATGTAATATCCGATCAAAATACGGTCGATGGACTTCATGACAGTGATAAAGGTCATGGTGAATATCAACGGCACACCGAATCTTAACAACCTACATGTATCTTGTTTGCAGGGTTTGAAAGATATCTGAAAGGCGGATTCGAAGCGATGGAGATATATAAATACGGTGATGCATACCGCTGAAAAAACCAATGCATGGGCCAAGGCCACGTATATCGCCCTGTATGAGAATATTAGGAGCAGTAAAAGAGACAGAAAAAACACGGATAGTGAAGGAATTATCTTCAACATATTGTACTTTCTGAAGTCTTTGAAGCCCCTGAAGTAATCGCGATTGACAATATTGAGCTGCTCAAAGAAAATAATCGATGAACCCAGTATAAAGAAAACTTTTAATCGACCATCTTGGAACACGCTTTTTGCCATGTAACCGCTGGCGACAATTAAACACAGCGAGACCGCAAAGCTGGCCACTATGGAGATTATGTACGCGGAGTTCACAAAACTTGTTACTTTACGTTTATCTTTCTTGTGCTTTGAAATAAAGTTTACGAGGGTAGTACTCATGGCCATCTGAGCGATGGGGCCAAGTATGCCTATCAATCCAAGGGTTATGGACCAGAGCCCCCACTCCTCGGATCCCAACATCCTGGGAAAGAGTATGCCTGCGATTATGGCCACTGAACTTACCAGCAGATACGTGCCGCTTGTGCTCACAAGATCCGTGTACAATTTTTTTGACATGTTTGTTTATCCTACCTCATAAATCAAGTATTAATTTTGACAGAATTTTACGTATCAAATGCTTTATACCAGGGGGAGAAAGCAAAAACGCCATTTTTAGATGACGTAATGATTCTTTACGATCACCGTTCATGTACTCCAGAAAGCCGATCTCGTAAAGATGTCTGGCGTGTAAACCCCTGTCCTTGATTATGTAATCCTTGTACTTGTTGTAAATGAATTTTCTGGCGAATACTTTTTTGGAGTAATCACTGGTTATCTGATTGTCATGATGGATATGATACATTACAAGGGACTCGTGAACGCATTTGAACTCGTATTTTTTTGCTAGCCTGAGATATAAATCTAGTTCCTGGGAGGCGGGAAGATCTTGGCTGAAGCCCCCCACGTCGATCACGGATTTTTTCCTGAGCAGTATCACGGACGTGCTACCGATTATGTTCTCCCATAGTAGATCGTTGAATATCATTCCATCCCTGGGAATCATCTTCTTTGTCAAGGGCTTTCCATCCCTGTACTTCGTGAGACCGGTATACACCCCACAGCATCTGGAAGATGCTTTCTTCAACACCTCGACCTGACGTTCCAACTTGTGGGGTAACCATTGGTCGTCATCGTCTAGAAATGCAATGAATTCGCCCTTTGCCAGCTCTATACCTACGTTACGTGATCCACTTCCACCTAGGTTGATCCGGTTTCCATGATAGATTATGCGATCGTCCTTTAACTCTTCAATCATCCTCCCTGTGTTATCCGTGGAATCATCATCAACTACGATAAGTTCGAAATCGGTATATGTCTGGTTCAGCACGCTTTCTACAGCCTTTTTTAGCTTATGGCAGCGATTGTACGTAGGTATGATAACACTCACATCTATTTTTTTCATAGGCATATTCCCTTTTTTTACGGAGTATTGCATTGTTAACCGATATATATAGCATTTATCTGACCGTCATTGATCAGATAAAAAGTTCCTCCCATTCGAGAACGATCTTCACCATATCGAAATCCTCTACCCTCTCCGAAACCGAGGAATATCTTTTTCTTAGATCCTGGACCTCATATACACGTACCATTGTATCAAGGAGAATTTTTTCTTCCGGAGACAGAGGTTTTTCTTCCGAAGTTTTTATTAATTTTCCTTCTTTCAATGTTTTGGTAAGAATCCCATAAGTACCAAAGTACGGATATTCGATAACTTGTACCGAAGATAACTCCGGACACAGTATTTCCCTGGGACCGGAAACGCAGTCCGTGGATATTATGGGCAGGTTCACCGAAAGGGCCTCGATGAGAACATTGGGAAAACCTTCGAAGAGGGAGGTCAGGACGAAGCAGTCGGCCCCTTTCAGGTACGGAAACACATTTTTCACCTCTCCGAGAAAGAACACCCTGTTCCAGATACCCATGTCCTCCGCCAGCCTTTTCAGATCCCCCTCGAGAGGCCCCTTGCCCAGTATTATTAGTCTTGATTCTCCCCGCTGTTTCATGTAAGCGAAGGTACGCAGCAGGTGACACTGGGCCTTCTGCTCGGTGAGAGAGCCGATGTTGATGAACACGAAGGAATCGTCGTAGAGCCTTCTGTGCTCTTCCGGGAGGTCCTTCTCCACCATCTCTTTGAAGGACTGGATATCCACTATATTTGGTATCACCACGGTGTTGTTCAGATAAAACCGTTCCCTGAGTATGTTTTCTATACCCTCTGTCTGGGCGACCACCTTATCCGCCTTTGGGTAGAGTCGTTTCATCAGGAATTGATGCCAGCCTTTATTCCTCTTCAAAGGATGGTTCCTCACTGATACCAGTATTTTTACCTTGTTTCCGAAGAGTGACTTGCTCAGTAGGGTTTGAACGTTCATCCGGGTCAAAAAGGAGATCACGACCTCCGTTCCCATCTCCCTGCAGAGGTCCCTTATCTTTCTGGCGGTGGAAACTATCTCCAAGGCATCCATGAACAGGTTCTTACCTTCCCTTTGATCCAAACAGATATGCTCCCCGTCCCAATCGTACTTGGGTTCTCCGGGATAGAAGGATAGCAGTGTGACATGATGGCCCCTCCTTTTTAGAATCTTACCCAGTTGCACGGCATTCCTCTCCGCACCCCCGCCGACCCTCAAGCTGGAAGTTACTATCAGAATTTTTTTCCCATCGCTCATTATGCTCCCCCGTCCCTCAATTTTTTCAAGTAGGCTCCAACGATCTTATCTACCACCTTTTCCCGGGACAATTCCCGTCGATAAAAGTCCTCCATGTTCTTACCCATGGTCTCCCGTTCCCGGTGGTTTTTTACCAGACGGATAAGCGCCTGGTTCAAAGACCCCGCTTCTGGTTCTGAAAGTAGTCCGTTGTAACCGTCGATTATGACCTCCGGGGCACCCCCTACATTGGTCGCTATGACAGGTTTGCCAAAGTAGGCCGCCTCCAGGAGCACCCTGGACAGGGGTTCAGGCCACAGGGAGGGGACCACGATGATATCCCCTCTACGATATACGGAATGGATTGCCGAGTGGTCAAGGCGGCCCAGGAAGTGCACGTTTTTTCCGGCCATTCCTTCTAGGCGCTCCCTCTCGGGTCCGTCACCCACTATGAGCAGGTTCGCTTCGGACCGGATCCTTTGGAAAGCCTGAATGAGCATATCAACCCCCTTTATCTTCTCCAGGCTGCCGATATAAACCACCGTCACCCCTTTTTTGGGAATCTCCGGCGCAGCCCCATCTGCTGGAAAATCAGATATGTTGACCACCTTGGTTATGCTGCCTCGGGAGATGCCTTCGTCGATCAACCGCTCATTTATGAACTCGCTGAGACTGAAAAAATGATCAACCGTCCCCAGGGCCTTTCTTCGGGACATGAAGTCCATGTAGAGGATCAACCAAAAGAAGGGATTGTACTTCGTGTACGGCTTGAGTCGGTGTCCTCCCACGTACTCCGACTTGATCATGCATCCCATGAATTTTCCGGGACTGCAGCCATGGCATACCCGTTCATCCTTGTAAAACAGATTGCCCTTTGGGCAGAAGC
>SLLU01000083.1 GCA_007133925.1 Candidatus Halarchaeoplasma halalkaliphilum
CTTGAATACTAACACCATGTTAAAATAATTTCCCCTTGAAAATCAAGAAAAAAGGAAAGGGTTTTAGGAGTCCTGTACCTTGTGGAGTTTACTTGTATCCCTGACACTTTTCGCAGTACCAGCGATTGTACTCCTGGATGTACCTCATATTGCTACCGCAATCAAGGCAAGGTTGTCCCATCTCCTGTGGGGGTGGTTGTTGGTACTGTTGTTCATCACCGCCATGGGGAGGTGGGCTGCCGCCGTACGGAGGTGGTTGTTGGTACTGCTGTTCACTGCCGTACTGGGGTTGGCTACCGTACTGAGGTGGTTGTTGGTACTGCTGTTGTCCCATGGGGGGCCCCTGTCCGTAGGATTGATATTGGCTGCTGCCACCACTCAGTATCTGATCCTCGAATTGCCACTGGTTCTTGAAGTGGTCGTTGTAGTCCTTTATAAGGGTGTACATCCAATATATACCGAAGGGTGAGCATATGCAGGCCAGTATGAAATAAAGCAAAAAGCTTCGTTCAGGAAGTGTCTTCCAGGAAGGCACCACAACGTTTTTGCCCATCTTGTTAAGCCCCATCTGGGAATACTGCATGAAAACCGCTATCCTTTGATGATGTGCATAGATATCCTTCATCAGGAAGTAAAGTACATAGTACATACCTATGACGGGAACGATCAGGGCCACGATGGTGTATATCACTGGACTCTTGTCGTCCTCCTGGGAGTTTGCCTCTGCGGTGATGGAGTTTAATGTGGCCAACTCCTGGGCCATGTTGATATTTTTTTCCGAGGACTTTTGGGAAAGGTATTCGGTTATACCGCTCATCAGAAGATGATCCCTCTTGAAATGTTCACTACGCCTTTTGATCATCAGGTACCATGGATAGGCGACAAGGGCGATGTAAACTACGATACCTACGATGATCGCCACTGCAGCAACAACACCGCCAAGGGCTGGATCGTCGTCCGTACTGAACATGAACATTCCTGCCATTCCGAAGAACATGGCCACCCATAATACTATCATGCCCAGAAGTGGTGCAAGGCACCAAAGTGGTGACATGATCTTGTCCGCTTCATTACGCTGTCGAATGGCCTCTTCTATCTTAGATTTTCCCGATGAAAAACCACCGTGTTGTGGTCCACCAGTGCTTGGATATTGACCCGGGTATTGATTCATCTTTTTCAGCCTCCTTTTTTCAAGGATTTAAAAACAGTAGTGAGTAGACCAATATAAGATTTATTATAACCGAGCATTATTCCTTGATACAGAATTATCAGGGATCATCCTTGAAACCCGGGCATTTTTCCCATGAACCGTAATACTCACAATCCCGGCATATGCTCTCGAATTTTTTCATCCTAAAAAATGAAAAAAGGCCGGTTACCTGTACCAAGATAAAAAACAGTAGGATCCGTAGTATAATGTGAATAGGGATCGAAAAAACACCTATGGTGAAAAAGCCCATACCCAAGCCCAGGAAAACCTTGATCGCTATCTTTACCGGACGTTTATCGGATAACCTTGAAGCACTGGCGAACTGGACCATGCCCGAAAAAAATCCCAGTATGAAATAATCTCTTATAGGCATGGATATGAACCCGAACAACCACAGACACACTATGAATATGGCTATGGGGTAGGAAGTGAAGCAGCCTATGCACAACCTCCTTCCCCGAACATGATATACATCGTCATCGAAGGTTTCGCAGGATGGGTGGTGGGACAATAGGTATTCTCCAGCACTGAAAAAAAGGCGCAATGCCTCTTTTATCTCTTTCCAAAGCAAGGATGTCATTTTCGATTCACTCGCATGCGTATGGAAAATAAAAGCATTATGACAGCTGCAAAAATCAATACCGCCCCTTTCACATAGGGGATCCATTCCAGTATGGACCCATCCTCGATGGTCATAACGCCGTTGTAACTATTTACAATGGTGGGAAACAGTATCCAGGACAGTCCGTACCACAAGGTCAGTACGGATAAAAGGAGCAGCACACGACCCCATTTCACATCACGATCCATCTAGATCGCCCCCATGACCATTATGAAATTGTACGCCCCGTGAACGAGGATGCCAAGCAGCGTAAAGATGACGAGATATACCAATCCCTTTTTGATGCGGTATAGGCCTATGCCTATCCCAACCAGGGCACTTCCCAGCATATGAACGGGAAATAGAAGGCGGATAGAGAGTATCTGAAGACTCTCGGTCAGGGTGTAGTCCACGAGAAAACGCTGGAAATAGATGTAATTTTCAAGGGAAGCGAAACCCAGTCCGGCGAACATGCCGTAGAGGGCCCAGTAGAATAGAGGCATGGTTTTTCCTCCATCATCTGCGAATGCAAACAGCCCTGCGGGTTTCAGTATCTCCTCCACGATGGGTGCGATCACGGAAACGAGTATTATTACGAAAAGAGTGGGGCTGACCACTGCCACGGGGATGATATATGCCATGTAATAGGTATTTGATATTGATGCCAAGAATCCGGCGGTTGCTCCGAAACATATAAAGGCTGCCGTCAAAGGGCCGTTGAAGTAAGATTTCATGGGTGGAGGGGATCTGTAATACCCCCTCAGCTTCAGGTGTATCATCACCGTCCAAAAGAGGGCGAGGAAACCCACGCTGAAGATGAAAAAGGTCATGCCGAAGGTGATCACGGATATGGCTGCGAGTATGATGAAGAACCCGGGTATCTTTAGTGAAACAGAGGGTGAGAGCCTGCTGGGTACCAGGTACTCCGTTTTATTACCCGGCATCAATGGGTCTACAGACCTTACTAAGTCCTCATTTTCATTCAGAATCCTGGTGATCTCGTAGAGCACGAGATAGTATGTTATGGGAAAAATTGGTGTAAAAAAGGATATCGTAAGGATTCCTTTGGACAGTAGAAAGCTCCGGCCCTGGTGAGTGTTTTGCAGGAAAAGATATCTCATGGTCAGGAAATTCCCATTTTGCTCCTGCAACCCCTGCCTATCTCCTGAATGAATGAATCGTTCCAATTCCGATCCGGTGCGACGTTTTATACCCTCACAGATGGCCATGTATTTCAGCAGGTATGGTATGTTGATGGCATACACGGGCCCGGCCAGGAGAGAGGCAAGTATGATAAGCATGGGTGAACCCAAGCCCGTGCTTATCAAATGCATGTAAAGAGCGATACCCAATGCTATGGTGATCAGCAGCGAGATGCCCTGTACCAAAACCACACGGCCAAGGGGCGGTAAAGTTGGTAGGTTGACCCTTGAGGTGGGAGTTTGCCTGTATGCTTCCGTTTCTGTATTCGTGTACATCCGTTCATCCCATATCTTGCTTATCTAATATATCTTTGCATCCATAGACCCGGAAGCTAGATGTACATCTTACTCAACGTCCATGGTAACGTGGGCGAAACCCAGTTCCTTGAGTGCGGGAACGATGGTGTTCGAATGTTCCAAGAACAGGGACCTGTCGCTCCTGGGAACCTCCACCCGGGCCAGTTCACCGTGGATCCGCAGTCGGCACTCTTTGAAACCCAGTTCTTTCAGGAACGTTTCCCCCTTATCGACCCGGATAAGACCCTCTTCCAACAGCTCACAACCATGGGGGATCCGTGTGGCCAGACATGATTGGGACGGCCGGTCCCAGTTGGACAATCCCAGGGCTCTCGAATGCTCCCGTATCTCTTCCTTGGTTAGATCCGTCAGAGGGGATATAACACCCAGTTCCTTCACAGCCCGTCTCCCCGGACGGTGTTCTCCCAGATCATCCCTGTTCGTCCCCTCCATCAGTACGTATCCACCCCCAAGATCTTTTTTCAGTATATCGAGAAAAGTAGACAATATCTCGTTTTTACAGTGATAGCACCTGTCCTCCGGATTGTGCTTTATCCTTCTATCCTTTATGTCAGGAGTGTGTACAATGATATGGCGTGCGACACCCATCTCTTCAGCCAACACGGATGCATTTAGACGTTCTCCTTTTGGATTAAGAGGTGAACTGGCGGTCAGCGCGATCACGTTCTCCGATCCCAGGGTATCCACAGCCACCTTCAGTAAAAATGTGCTGTCCGTACCTCCCGAGAAGGCAACCGCCACCCTTTCCTGCCCCTCCAGATATTCCTTTAAATGGAGAATCTTCTCGTCCAGGAACTCACCTCCTGTACAGGACCTCGGCGGACTGCCTGGCATCTCTATAGATGATCTTCACGGGTATATCCTTCTCCCTGGCCAGTCTCGAACAGTCCTCATATTCGGGAGAAAAGGTGACCGGTACCCCTTTCCAGAATCCCACCTTTACGTTCACATCTCCGTAGGGGGTATTCACCTTTTTTATCTCCCTCTCCAGGCAGAACCTTTGACCCCTGAACACCCTGACTCCGAAGGTTGAGGTTTCCTTGAAGATGATATCCACCAAGGGATCCATTTGAGCAGTGTGACACAATACCGTTAACCCGGTGCCAGGCCTGTTCTTCTTCATGTGTATGGGTGTGAGGGTAACATCAAGGGCACCCTCTGAAAAAAGTAGGTCCATCAAATGGGAATAAACCTCCGGGTTCATGTCATCTATGTTCGTTTCCAGGGATATCATCTCCTCACCCGGGAGTGCGATGCTCCCTTCATCCCTCTCCAGTATCACCGCCCGAAGAAGGTTCGGGTGCTCCATGTCTCTCTGGCCAGCCCCGTATCCTGTGGATACGATCTTTCCCCCGGGCATTTCTCCGAAGGACGATGACAGGGTGGTCAACAGTGCGGCCCCGGTGGGGGTTACCAGTTCATGTTGTACTCCCGAAGAGTAAACCGGGACTCCCCTGAGCAGTTCCATGGTGGCGGGAGCGGGTACGGGCAGCTTTCCGTGGGAACATTCAACGAAACCGGTTCCCGTGTTAATGGGGGATGAAACCACCCGGTCTATGGATAGCTTATCCAGGAGTATCAGGGTTCCAAGTATATCCACCACTGTATCCACGGCTCCGATCTCGTGAAAATGCACCTCATCAAGGGGGATTTGGTGTACCCTGGATTCCGCCCGGGCCAGATTGGTGAGGACCTCCGATGCCTTCTCTTTAACCCCATGTGAGACACCGCTGTCTTCTACGATTCTCAACAGGTCGCTAAGGGTCCTCATGGGTTGAGTTGAACCCTTGTCCACCACCTTGAAACCTGTACCGGATATGCCGGCCCTGAGTATCTTTTTGGCCTCCAGTTCGTATCCGGTCATCCCCAGGGTGTTCAGTTCAGACTCAAGGTACGATAGGTCCGTCAGGGCCGTATCCAGTAGTGAACCTATTACCATGTCCCCGCTTGCCCCGGAGAAGCAGTGAAAATACAGGATGCGTTCAGTGGTCACGGAGACCGCCCCCCTGCTCTTTTTCCTGATAGATAAGTCGCACTATCTGGGCCGCAGCATATCCTCCTCCAAAGCCGTTGTCTATGTTCACCACGGTCACGCCAGAAGCACAGCTGTTCAACATGGTCAAGAGGGCTGAAAGACCCTGGAAACTGGCCCCGTATCCAACACTGGTGGGTACGGCTATGACCGGGACCTTCACCAGTCCTCCCACCACACTGGCCAGGGCACCTTCCATACCGGCCACCACCACGATGACCGTTGCCTCTTCCAGCATATCCTTGTTATCCAGAAGTCTGTGTACCCCTGCCACACCCACATCGTAGAGTCTGTTCACCCTACAGCCCATGACCTCGGCGGTCACGGCGGCCTCCTCTGCCACCGGTATGTCCGAAGTACCCCCGGTCGCCACCAGTATGTTCCCTTGGGTTATATCTGAAGATCCCCTCCGCAGGTAAACGAGCCTGCCTTCCTTGCTGTACTCCACCTCCGGGAATCTTTCCTTCAAAGCCGCGTATATGTCCTCGTCGGCCCGGGTGGCCAGGAGTGTGTCCCCTTCACCGAGTATACACTCCGCTATGGAAACTATCTGGGATACCTCTTTACCCGGGCAGTATATGACCTCGGGAAACCCGTTTCTCCGGGTACGGTGATGGTCGATTCGTGCATAGTGGAGATCCTCATAACCCCTTCCACCCAATGCCCTTTTTGCCGCCTCTATGCTTGTTTTACCATCTCTAACATCCTTCAATAAACGCTCTAGCTCCTCTTCGTCCATGATCGCTCTCTTATCCCTAACAAAAAAAGGTAGATAAGACTTTTGTACGGGGATTCCTCAATATACAAATATTGGAAGAAGATATGGTGCGGGTATGGAAAAAGGGACTATCCATCGTATCAGGAGGGAAATAAACTCCCTGGATAGCATGATGACACCGGATGTAAGGCGGATCGGGAGGAAATACTTCAGGGAAGTAAAGGGTCTTCCCAAGAACCACATACTGGACATCTGCCAGGAACTCCTGGATTCCGGGACCTGGGCGGAACGGATCATCGCCTTCCAGTGGGCGTTCCAGTTGAGGAAACGGTACGAAAAGGAGGATTTCAACACATTCGAAAGGTGGCTGAAAGCACACGTCACCGGGTGGAGTTCGTGCGATGACCTCTGTACCCATGCCATGGGCGAGCTTTTACATCAGTTTCCGGAACTTTTGCCCAAAGTCAAGGAATGGACGTCCTCGGAGAACATGTGGAAGCGAAGGGGGGCTGCAGTGACCATGGTGTACCCTATACGGCGCGGTAAGTATCTGGAGGTGGTTTTCGAGATAGCGGATTCGCTGTTCCACGACGATGAGGAACTGGTGCTGAAGGGCTACGGTTGGATGCTTAAGGAAGCCAGTGTTACCTATCGGCGGGAGGTTTACGATTACGTCATGAAAAACAGGGCTACCATGCCCCGGACAGCCCTCAGGTACGCCCTGGAAAAGATGCCCGAACACATGAGGAAAAAGGCCATGGAAACTTCTTTGTAAACTCCGGTAAATTTTGATCTTCCTGTTTGTTTACCTTTTTCAGAGGATCATAAGCTACGGAGGAACTCCACCGTATTCGTAACGATCAATTCCTGCTGCTCCAACCGGGTTATGGTGGCGTCGTTGTCACCACTTTGAGAGCCGTACCATCCGAACTGGGCATGGTTACCTCCTTCTATGGGGACCCATGTTGTGTTTGACGGCATCTCGTTTTTTCGACCGTAAAGGTCATCCGGTTCCGTAACACCGTCCCGGGTACCGTAGAGCAAGAGTGCCGGAACGCTGTCACCCGACATATCATCCGCGGGGTATGCCGCCCACATGATAAGACCATCCGCTTGGTTTTTATGGACGAACCTCGCGGCCATGGCACCGCCCAGGGAATGACCTCCCACGGCCCATGTGTTTATTTCCGGATATGAACGCATCACATCCGAGGCTCGATCGGGTGAGAAAAAAGCTAGGTTCAATCTCATGGGAACTATTATTACCAGAAACCCCTCAGCAGCTATGTCCCTGGCCATGGGTGCATAAGACCTGGGGTCCACACGCCCTCCGGGGTAGAATATGAAACCGGTACCTGGGCTGCTGTCCCGGGGTTCGAACACGATCCATCTGTCCGTGGTCACCTTAACCTGGGAATCGGACACCAGTGCGTCCCTGGCTTCGTCCATGGGCCCCAGGGGGGTCAGTGCCCATATCAGGAACCCGGACAGTATGATCATGATGACGATAAGTATGGAAACCAGGGCGATCCTAAGACGGGATTTGGTTATCCATTTCAGTACCCTATTATCCTTCATCACCGCACCCGAAAGTCATATGACATGATAAACACAGCGGTCATGACAAGGGTCAGTATGAGGAATACAACAGGGCTCAGGAACCAGGTCAGGACTACCATACCGTACAACATACTCCGGCGACCCAGTGTGTACTCCCTGTTACCTCTTATAAAGAGATTCGACAGGTAAACCTCCGCGGGATCGCCTGTTATGGCCTGGAGCTTTTCCGGTGCGCTCCGAATCAAGAACGTGATCCGTGTGAAATGTCTCAAACAAAGCAGGAAATTGAAAAAGGAATATATCAGGGTGATCGCCATGAGCCACAAGGGGTGGGTTAATCGATTAACATTCCCGGGTAAACCGGATGCGCTCAGACCGAATATCAACCCCAGGAGTAGTACCACCGTGGTAGCTAGGAATGTCACGGCCATTATAACGTTCCTTATCTGATGTATGACCAGTAGATATTCCTTCTCTTCTAGGGCTATCTCGAACCAACTAAGCACCGCATCGTTTATCAGGTTCCTCTGGGTGGTCACCCCACTCCTTTCCGTGAGAAAGAAGTAGAGGTAATGATAGCCCCATAGACAGAGTACGTAAGTCGTTATGAGCACAACCGCGAGGATATTCATATATCAGCACCAGATATGTGCATAAGATATTAATACATTAAAACTTATCCCTTATCTAGTGAAAAACATGGATGAATATGAACAAAATCAAGGAACCAGTGGTGCAGGTGAGGGGTATCAACAGCCGCCCCCCCAAGACTGGGAACAACAAGCACCCCCTCCGGAACAACCACCACAACAGCAATGGCAGCAGCCTCAGCAGCAAAAACCCCCGTCGGACATGTTAAAAGGACTTTCCAGTAACAACATGATCGTCATTGGAGCCTTGCTCGGACTGCTGATAATCATGGTAGGTGCCATATTGGTAAACGCCACGAATTCCATAGACGACAGCAGACATGTGCTGACCATGGGAAACATACTGAAGGATGTAGGTGTATTCCTTATAGCCAGTATAATGTTGATCGCCGCAATATATCGTGATGATTGGGACAAGTGGATGAGGATAGGCCTGGCAGGTTTTGCCCTTGTGCTCATCGTTGTTTGCTACTTTCCCGTTTTCATGATGGGCGGTATGAATGCTGGAGTCGACTTCGATTGGGGAATCGACTGGTAAAACCCTTTCCCCCTCTTTCTTTATTTTTTTATCACCAATAACCAAGCGATCTTTAATCCGTCCACGGTTTTCAATTTTGACTTACCCTTTCGGGGTCTGTAAACTGTACCCACCTCGATTATCCCCTTACCGGCCAGAGCAGAGTGTATCCCCGCTTCTATCTGAAAGCCCTTTCCGGGGATGGGATCTTTTAATGCATCCCGTTTCATACCCCGCAGACCCGTGCAAAGATCAGTTATTTTTTCGGGGTAGAGTATGTTTGCCAGCCAGGTGAGTATGCGATTGCCAACTTTGTTTAGGGAACCCATGGAACCCTTTTTGATAGTACCCCTGAACCGGGAGGCCAGAACCATGCTGTGACCCTCCTCCAGCAGACCTACCATTTCTGCTATGAGTTCAGGAGGATAAGAGCCGTCGCCGTCTATTAGGAAAACATACTCACCAGTGGTCTTCTCAATACCCTTCCGTACCGCCTCGGCCTTTCCTCCGGGATAGATACAAAGTTCAGCCCCTCTTACCTTATCCAAAGTTCCATCGGTTGACCCACCGTCCACCACAAGTACCTCCACATCATATCCCATCTCCTTGAGCGCCCTGCGAGGGATACCCTGCAGTACTTCTTCTATGCCTTCACATTCGTTCAATGTAGGGATTATTATGGAAACTGTAGACATCTCAGGAACCCCATCACCCGTGAGTATATGAAATCTACCCTCGAAGATAGTATTCTATCTCACATCTCTTCAGATCCGGTCTGTATTCCAGGACTATATCAACGAACCGATCCTCCTGGGCCGGGGATATGGTCCCGTAAAGATCGTTGAAGATCTCGTCCTCCTCCATTTTTTTCACCACAAGTCGCTTCTGGCTCTCGGTTAGCTTTCCTCGCCCCCCTTTCTTACTTTCGTGTCTCAGGTACCGTTCTATCTCTGATAGCACTTCCACGTAGTGTCCGAGTTTTTTTGCCCTGTCGGGCCCTATGTTCCGCACCAGCCCGCAGCGGTCACAGTAGGGATGAAGGGCCAGCAGGTCCTTCTTGCGGTTCTTGAGCAAAGGTAGCCAGTCGTTACCCTCACATTCGTGCTCGCACGGATCCGCTTCATTGGAAGACCCCTGGTGAGACATCGGTTGATCTATGTAGTCTATGTAATAAAGATTTTGCGGGCTCCCAAGTAAAAAAATCTGAAGTGCGTAATAACTAAATACCTTCCGGCGGATTCATGAAACATGAGCGACTTGTTAAAAGCCCTGAACAGTGTGGATTTCCCAATAACATACGAGATACCGTCACCGAGAGGAGGTAATGTGGAAGAGTACGTGGAAAAAATCGGTAGTTACGATTTTCTCGGTCGCGTGACCGCCATCAACGTATGCAACAACCCGGTGGGAAAGGTGAGGATCGACCCCGCCCCCTATGCCCACATACTCTCGAAAAGATTGGGGGTTGATACGATAGCACATCTCACATGCAGGGACGCCACCATCAGCGGACTCCAGAAATGGCTCCTTGGGGCTGATAGTTTGGGTATAAGGAACATACTCGCCATGACTGGTGACCTTGCCGTGGGGGATTACCCTGCCGAGGACAAGCCCGAGTCCATAAACTCTCTGGAGCTAATCACCGGTATAAAGGAGCACCTGAACAAAGGCCGGTTGATGCCCGAACTGTCCACCCGGCAATCCCGTTTGAGGAACAGGTATCTCACGGATCTGGAGGAACTTGAAAGGCCAACCGACTTTACCGTAGGGGGCGTACTCCTGCCCCACAGGAACCAAGAGGTGCGGTATGCATCCATGAAAGTGGCCGCTGGTGTGGACTTCTTTCAGACCCAGATAACATACGATTCCCAGGAGGTCATAGAGCTCATAGAGAGTTTGGAGAGTATATCCCCCAGGAACCCACCCATACTGGTCAGCACGGCCCCCTTCGCTTCCCCGGGAGAGATGAAGTTCCTTTCTGATACCGTGCCCCAGGTTAACATTCCGGAAAGGGTTCAATCCAGACTCACCGGGGCCAAGGATTTCAGCGTTGAATCCATAGAGTTCGTTCTCGAGATGTACCAGGAGATACGGGACGGGATCAAGGAGAGGGGATTGAAGACTAAAGTGGGTGCTCACATAATCCCCATGCGCTCCGAGGAGATGGCGGCGGAGATAGTGAGGGGTATGGGATGAAAATGTACCCCTGGCCCGGTGATTTTGTGGAAGGGGAACCCGAGGCACCCGTGGCCGTGGTTACTCTGGGTCAAAGATACTCTTTCGAAAATGCGGCCATATGGGGGCCCATGAAGACAGAGAACCTTGGCATAGAGAAGGTGGTTGCCAACGTTATCTCGAATCCCAACATACGGTATCTGATCGTCTGTGGAAGGGAAATACGGGGTCACAGGTCAGGTAGGAGCCTTGCGTGTCTGTGGGAGAACGGCATAGATGAAAACGGAAGGATAATCAAGGCACCCGGTGCGGTACCCTACATCGAGAATCTGGACTCCCAGGCGATCCATAGATTCAGAGAGCAGGTGGAGATCGTGGACATGATAGACGAAACGGAAGTGGATAGGATCCAGGAAAAGATAGATGAGTTGAGGGCAAAGGATCCGGGATGCTTCGGAGAGCCCTACATCGCCATACGCTTCACCGAACGAAAGACCTCCATGGAGCAATGCACCCTGGCTCTCCATGCTTCCCTTGACGTGGATCCATGGGGTGAAGTGTCCACTTCCGGGGTGAGATGAATGTTCACCTATGCCACCGAACAGACACAGTTCAAACTTGGAAAGGTACGCGTTGGAGGTCAGCCCGGGGAGAATCCATCCCTAGCGGTAGGTTCCGTATTCTACGAAGGGGAGTTCAAAAAACCAAAGGAGTCCCTGGACCGGGCGGAGGAGTTGATAAAGGCACAGGAGGACCTTGCCCAGGAACTGGGTGTTCAATGCCTCACCGACATATTCATCTACGATCGTGAAGAGGTGGAATGGAAGGTGGATTTCATGATGGACCGGGTGGACGGAACCATATCCTTCGATGTTCCGGAATCCCGTGTGAGGATACACCTCCTTGAATATCTGGATGAGATCGGAGGTCTGGACAGGACGCTCTACAACAGTGTGAATCTGGGGATGAGCCCGGAGGAGCTGGACGTGCTCCGGAGATGCACACCCTACGGGGCGATCCTTTTGGCCTACGATCCCCATGACAACAGCACCCAGGGAAGGTTGAACATGATCAAAGGTGGCAGCAAACTCATGCCGGAGGGACTCCTTTCAGCAGTGGATTTCATAAAGGTCAAACTCCTGGATACGGCGGTTACCCCCTTCGGAGAGGGAGCCAGCGAGGCGCTGAGGGGTATCCCGGTTTTCAAGAATGAACTAGGACTCCCAACCGGCTGCGCCATGCACAATGCAGTGGAAGCCTGGAAATGGTTGGGGGATTACAGGGGCCGGGATGTTATAATGCCTGTACTGGATGCAGCCATCGACGCACCCCCCCTTATGTTCGGTGCGGACTTCCTGTACTACGGACCTGTGGAGAATGCGAGGTACGAACTCCCCTTGGTGGCCATGATAGACAAACTGGTCGGAGAGGGGGCGGAAACCTATTTCGGTATAGAAGTACCCCGATCCCATCCTTTTTACAAGCTATAAACTTTTTAAGTACCTGAACCATGGGTTGGACATGGACCTGATCACCACAGTTGTGGGCAGTTATCCTTCGGAGCTGGACAGGGCGACTCTTGAAAGAGCGTACCGCCGGGGCGAAGACCCGTTCCATGAAGCGTTGGAAGAGGCTGTAAGGGGGCAGGTGGATGCGGGCATAATGCTGGTATCCGACGGTCAGACCCGTGGTGACATGATATCCATATTCGCCAGGGGACTCAGGGGTTTTCGCATCAAGGAACGGGTGGAGATCATATCACGGGTATCTTACAGGAGCGGAATCACGGTAGAGGATCAGATAAAGGCAAAGAGCTTGCTGCCTCCGGATGTGGGGTTGAAGGCCATTATCACAGGACCCTACACACTCATGAAGTCGTCAAGGGACCTCCATTACCACTCACAGGAGGAATGCATGGCAGATATAGCAGAGGCCCTTCACCGGGAGGCCGAAGCCCTTGCGGAGATATGCGACGTAATACAACTGGATGAGCCGTTCCTTTCCATAGAGTACCAGGACAACGTCAGGGAGCACGTGGAGAGGGTATTACAGGTGGATGTGGAGACAGCCCTCCACGTTTGCGGGGATGTGGGTGAGATCGCCCACGAGCTGGTGGAGTTCGAGGTGGACATACTGGACCACGAGTTCACGAGCCATCCTCACCTCTACGATGTTTACGGGGACCTGGATACCTCGAAACATATGGCAGTAGGGGTGGTGGATACCACCTCCAGGGTAGAAGGCGTGGATGTTATAGCGGAACGAATCGAGAGGGTCCTGGACACCTTCGGGCCAGGGTCCCACATAGATCCGGACTGTGGGTTAAGGAACCTGCCAGGAGAGGTGGCCCGGGAAAAACTGAAAAACATGGTAATAGCCAGGGAGATGGTACTCGATGAAAGATGTTGAAGTGGTCATGGCAAGAGAGAACAAAAAGATGGTTTTCGACCCAAAGGGATTCTTCGTCATATTTTTGAATGACGGGGAGATCGTGGTGGAGCACTATGAGAACGTTAAAAAGGAGGGGAAGTTAGAGGTGGAAACAGGGGATTTGGATGTGGTGATCAAGGGGGTAGATGCAAAATCCATCTGCGATACAATCGTTGAAATGGGCCTCGTATCCCGGCTGGACCACGCAACTTACCTGGGCAGGGAGCTTGAAAAGGCAGAGATCGCCCTGAGAAACAACACGGAATATACCCAGTGCGAGGATATATACTTTTCATAGGCCTGTGAGTCGGAAAGGATTTATACGTTGAGCAAAATGTTGGCCAAAGGTGTAAGGTCTTGGAGTTACACACAAACGAAAAACCATGGGACCTGCTGGTCATAGTTCTGCTCACCGCATCACTGGTAGCCATAATCACGGTTACCCCGGATTCTGTGCTCAGACCGATCCTTGGACTGCCATTCCTCCTCTTTTTTCCCGGGTACGCCCTGGTTTCAGCTCTATTTCCCGAAAATACGGTATTGGACCACGTTGAGAGAATAGCCCTTTCCTTCGGACTTAGCATAGCCCTGACCCCCCTGGTGGGTCTGCTGCTCAACTACACATGGATCATATCTCTTACGTCCATACTGGTATCTCTCTCAGTACTAATACTGGGCCTCTGTGGTATGGCATACCTCCGAAGGGAGGGCATACCCCTGGACGAGCGTTTCGATGTGGACCTGAGGCTGAACATGCCCGATTGGGAGGACTACGATACCATAGACAAGCTACTGGTAGTTGGCACCGTGGTACTCCTGATATCGTCTGTAGTTCTGGCGGCCTATATAGTGGTGACACCCCGGCAGGGAGAGCGGTTCACGGAACTGTACATACTGGGACCCGAGGGCATGGCGGATGGTTACCAAACACACCTCCAGGTCAATGAAAGTTCCCACCTCATAATAGGGGTAGTGAACAGAGAACATGAAGATATGGAATACGAACTGGTGATCGGGCTCGGACACGAACCGGATACCATGGAAAACACCGGGGGCATACCCGATGATTTCCAGTTCGCCCTTTACAACAACACATACCGGTCCGTCACTGTCCCGGTCCCTGACGGCTCCAGGTGGGAGCAGCATGCCAACATATCTGTTTCCGAACCAGGACAGTACCGCTTGGGAATATTTTTGACGGTCGATGGGAGCGTTTACAGAAGAGTGCACCTCTGGGTCACAGTGACAGAGGGTGATTGACATTCCGTCCCTGGAAATTACGAAAAAAGGTAAGATAATGCTATTGGTACCTTTGTACCTCTTCATAGGCGCTTTCTTTTTCACAAACCCCTTCATGGCCCTGGTGGGAGTGGCATTCCTTTCACTGTTCATCTACACCAGAAGTTATCTGATAAGGATGGCGAAGACCCTGGAGATCGAAACACACATCGAAGGAGAAAACGCTTATGTGGATGAGGACCTGCATATATCCCAGATCATCGGGTCCGAGGGAAGCCTGTTTCTTACCCTGGAACCAGGGGATGATATGAAGATAGTGGGAGAGGGGATGATCAAAAAAAAGATAGAGGGAAAAAAACTGGTGGAATATTCACTGAAACCCAGTACTCCCGGGAAAACTGAAGTGGGGGCATTCACCGGGACCCTGTACGACCCCATGGAATTTTTCAAATTGGATATGGAACACCCTCACAAAAAGAGGGTTATCGTGTATCCGTCCAAGGAAGCCATACGTCACGCCAAAGCCTATGCCCACAGGGTTCACCTTGAAGAGCTGGTGGAGGACATCCAGAGGTTCAATACCACCTCGGGCGAATTGGAGGAGATCCGGGAATACCAGCCCGGGGACCGTTTGAGGGATATGCACTGGCAGTCAATCTCCAAACTGGGTAAGCTCATGACCAAGGTGTACGAAAAGATGGCCCTTCTGGAATGCTGCATCTTTCTGGATATGTCACCATCCATGCGCCGGGGAGATAGGAAGATCAACCATGCCACCTTCATCACACTGGAACTTCTCAAGGAACTGGAGCTTTCAGGCCACGGTATAGGTCTAACAGTTTATGATCATCGTGATGTCATTTTTCACCAGAGACCCGAGCACAAGCGCACAGCATTCCCCCGGATATACCAGGCCATGTCAGACCTGCTGCCACCGAGGGAAGCCGTTGAATATCTCAACCAGCGCTACGACAAGGAGATAACAACCCAGGCCCTCAGGGATGCGGAGACACAGTTCGCCGAGAGGGTGAGCCGACTGAGGCACGGCACGGCATCCCCGGGCACCGGAGGATTGGTCGGTGCGGTTAGGGAGATCAAAAAGCAAGGCAATAAACGCAGCCTGGTGATATTCATCACGGACATGGAAACGGAACCCGGGCTGATAATCAAATCCACAGAGAAGCTGAGGGCGTTGAACCATGTGGTCTGGGTCGTAATCCTCTTCTCCCCCTGGTACGATGTGGATGTGGTCACCAAAGAGAACCTAGAGAGGGCTTACAATGACTATCTGAACATTGAAAAGATCAGGGTCAAGCTTCACAGGGGCGGTGCCAGGGTCTTCGAGGTATATCCCGGAAAAGAAGGATTGAGGATACTGGAGGAGGGACGATGAAGTACAGCGAACTGCCTGTGCATGCCCTCGGTTTATATTTCATCCTGGTGGTGTTCATCAACACGGGAAGTCCGTTAATGATGGCACTAACTGTTATTTCAGTAATCAGTATCTCTCTGATCCTACATTACGACAGGAGAGAGATTGCCTTACCCGGTCTAACCCTGGTATCCATAGTGGTCCCGTTCTCCGTGGGACCTTACGGCATGGGAAATGTTTATCCTTTGTTGATGAGCATCTTCATAGTGATCATACCTTTGATGATATACTGGATAAAGGTGATAGGATATTCCCTCCACTTCGATCTCGCTTCCGCGATCATGGGGGCAAGCCACTTCGCCGTGGTGCTGTTCATATTCTACGGAGTGGTGATATA
>SLLU01000077.1 GCA_007133925.1 Candidatus Halarchaeoplasma halalkaliphilum
GCAGACGTAAGCATGATAGATTATCTCGGCGTTGGTCCCCTTCGGGAAACTGCAACAAAACCCGATTGCGGTCTCGATATAGACGGACGTGTGGTCACCAGAAGCTTTGAGGATTTAAAAACCATAGCGAAGGTCAGCCCGATCCCGGTCGTGGTCGGTGGCGGCGTGAAACTGCATGATCTTCCGGAACTCGCCAGGACGGGAGTGGATGGTTTTTTTGTAGTTTCTGCCATAACCGAGGCGGATGATCCTAGGGAGGAAGCCACCAAGCTGGTGGAAGCGTGGAAGGCATCTACGTAGGATCACCTGGGCAGACTGGAAAGGTTGCTGAGCTAGCAGGAGTTACAACATTCATGGTGAATTACATTTCGGAAAAGGACTCTGGGAGTAGTTTCGGCGGGGCCATGGTTGTTTCAAGCACAGGTGAGATCGTTGAAGAATTCCCGATCGGTATCGAAGGCATCCTCTATGTGGACTTGTAAAGGTGCAGCAGAGGTAAGGGATAAGATGGTTCCCGGATCACTTGTAAGCTTTTTTCCTATGTTCTACGGTGAGTATGCTGATGGTATTATCGAACAAATCAAAAAATACCCTGTAATCACCGATCCTTAATCTCCATACCCTCTCATTGGCAATATATTTTGTATTATTGTGTTGTCTTGGATCTATACCATATGTGTTTACCTGCATTCTAAACTCAGCCAATTTGCCTTTGATCCTTTCTTGGATTTCGGGTGGAAAATCTTCGAGTCGGTCTATGAATTTTTGCTTTACTTCGAAGTAGTATTCAGAGTATGTCATCTAATGGCATTCCTTCTTGTTTTCTGGCGATCTCGATGTCTTTTTTTACTTGATCAGATATCTCTTTTTGCTCTATGTTTCTCAAAAGATTCCTGATGAGTTCGCCTCTAGAGGTATAATCTCCTTTCTCAACAAGCTCGTCTATCAGCTTCACTTGGTCTTCCGTTGCTCTGAAGCTTATGGTTCTTGTAGCCATATGGTGTATACTATTGTATATTATGGTATATCTACTTTACGGTTTCTTCCTCTCTCAATGACAAATAGTCTCCGCTGTGGCTCCTTTCTGATTTGAATGAGTCCGTATTATTGCCATCTCCGCCTTTCTGGGGGACCATGTACGGTGGACCGGATGATTACCTGGACAGGCTGGAAGGAGTGCTGAGGGAGCACGGCGATCCCGAAAGGGCACAAGGTCAGAAGAGGTACATGAAGGAGAAGTTCCAGTTCTTCGGTCTTAAAGCTAATGAAAGACGGGAATTGACCAGGGACCTCTTGAAAAAAAACGAAAGGCCACCCATGGAAGAACTGGGAGCGATGGTCGAATCTCTATGGGATCGACCGGAAAGGGAATACCAATATTTCGGTGTGGAGCTTCTGGAGAGGTATGGACACCATGAGGATTCTGTATCCCTGTATGAGTACATCATCGTGAACAAGTCCTGGTGGGATACGGTGGACAGGATCGCAAAGAATCTGGTGGGCGGGTATTTACAGATGTATCCTCAACACAGGGATGCATACATAGAGAAATGGTTGAACTCTGGGAACATATGGCTCCAGCGAACCTGTTTACTCTTTCAGCTAGCTTACAAGAAGGACACGGACGTGAAACTGCTGTTCGATGTGATACGGGAACTGAAGGACAAGAACGAATTCTTCATCCAAAAGGCCATAGGATGGTCCCTGAGGGAGTACTCGAAGGTGGACCCGGTGGTGGTAGAAAGTTTCATCAAGAGAGAGAACCTGTCTTCTCTTGCCACCAGGGAGGAAATGAAAGTGATCAAAAGTGCGACGTTGACCGAATAGTAGATATACAAGTAATTCTAAAAATATCAAAGGTGTTCACATGAGGAAGGCCATGGCATATTCCGGGGATAAAATCGGGCGAGGAGGAGCGGTACCTCATTCGAGGGAAGTCATACAGGTGAAGGACCTGGTGAAGAACTACGGCGACTTCCAGGCGGTAAAGGGGATATCCTTCACTGTTAAAAGGGGCGAGATATTCGGACTCATCGGCCCCAATGGAGCGGGTAAGACCACGACCATAAGGATACTGTCCACCCTGCTGAAGGTCTCCGGGGGCTCGGTGAACATATACGGCAACGACGTTGCCACTGAACCGGAAAAGATCCGTCACATCATAAGCTACCTTCCCGAGGATGCCGGGGCCTACAAGAACCTCACGGGCAGGGAGTACCTTAAATTCATGGCTAGCTTTTTCGACGGTGGGGAAGAGATGGTCGATAAAGGCATGGAGATCGCGGACCTGGGTGATAGGATCGACGACAAGGTGGATGCATACAGCAAGGGGATGAAAAGAAGATTGCTGGTGGGGAGGGCAATGATGATCGACCCTAAAGTGGCCATACTGGACGAACCCACCTCGGGGCTGGACGTGATCAACGCCCAAGAAGTCAGACATATCATCAAGGACTATGCCAGGGCCGGAACCACCGTCCTGTTATCATCTCACAACATGCTTGAAGTGGATTTTCTGTGTGACCGTATCGCGCTGATAGATGACGGACGGATCGTAGAGGAGGGAACACCCTCGACCCTCAAAGAAAGGTACAAAGCGAACAATATAGAAGAGGTATTCACAAGGGTGGTCAAATGAGTCTGAAGAGCATAATCAAAAAGGAGGTGAAGGAGTTGCTCACCCCCGAGGCCATCGTTCCCGTGATGGTCATAGCCATAGTGTTCGCGGCCATGGGGAATTTCATGGGAGGTATAGAAGATGAACTGGAAGAAAAACCGTTGATCGCCCTGATAAACCTGGATGCCGGTGAACACGGAAGACTCGTATCCACTATATTGGAAGAAAATGCGGACATAATCTATAACGGGACTGACGTGGATGAAGCGATCAAGATCGTCAAGGAGGAAGGGGGTTCAGCCATCCTGGAGGTACCTGGGGATTTCTCAACGAACATAGAGAATAACGTTACGGGTACCATCAACATCGTGTGGATCATGAAGGGCGTTGGAGTCATGGATTCCATCCCTTCGGCCAAGATAGATAACCTGATCCAGAGCATCAATCTTGGTATATCCGCTGAATTGATTCAGAGAGAGAACGATCTGGATCCGGTCCACGTCCTGTATCCCACCGGTCGGGAGGAGACCATACTCTTCAAGGACCGTGAAATCGAGGGGGTCTCACCCGGAACTCTGAGCGGCATGCTGTCCGCACAATCTGTCATGGTCCCAATCGTCACCATGATATTGATAATGATGGCAGGGGGGATCATAATATCTTCAATGGGTATGGAGAAGGAGGACAAAACACTGGAAACCCTGCTCACCCTACCGGTCAAGAGGGAGTCGATCGTCACAGGTAAGGTGGTCGGTGCAGCCGTGATCGGTCTCATCATGGCAGGTATCTACATGCTGGGATTCGGGTACTACATGCGCTCGTTCAGGGTGGGCGAAGTGAATCTGGCCGAACGCGGTTTGGCTTTGGGAATGCTGGATTACGCCCTGGTGGGCCTGTCACTCTTCGGTGCTCTGTTAGCCGGCCTTGCCCTGAGCTTGGTTCTGGGCACCTATGCCGAGGATTACAAGTCCGCACAATCATACCTCTTCCCTGTAACAGCCTTGGCACTTATCCCCATGTTCGTCTTCATGTTCATGGACCTGGGAAGCATGCCCGTGGCACTCAGAGGAGCTATGCTTGCCATCCCCTTCTCGCACCCTATAATCGCTATGAGGTCCCTCATGTTCGACGATTATCTGCTGGTCATAGGCGGCATAATCTATACCTTTGTTTTCTCTGGGGTGATGATATTCTTCGCTGTACGGATATTCAACAGCGACCGGTTGATAACCGGAAGGATGACCAAGAAGGACGGTCTTCTGGAGAAGCTTACCAAGTGAGTTCCATCAAGGGTTCTCGGGTCCGAATCCACCAGGGATTCTATCACACTCATGCGCCCTACCATATGGTCATAACGCGTATTTGTATATTTGGTTTACCGACATGTCACCTCTTTTAGTCAGATCCGGCGACGGTGTATATTTTGAAGGAGATGGCAAACCGTCCACCAGCCTGATATCAGTCAGTCACACCGCATATCGATTTGAGCGGGATCGAATTCGATGTATGTATTTTCGTCGAACCAAGCCGCTCTGATTTTTTCCAATGGGGTATTTGTGCGGTAGGAGAAAGCCCTGCAATAGGTGTATATCTGGGAGAGGGGGTACTCGTTTTCAGCATCTGGTTTGTAGTCTAACAGGAACACCTTTCCGGATCTTAATTGAACCAGATCTATATGTCCGGTGACGGAGGTCTCAAGGGCTTTATCATAGTACCATACCGGCAGCTCCGTGGCTATGGTAGCGGTATCGCAGGAGAGTAAAAATTCCTCTACTTCTTCGTGTCTTTTCTTTCTGTTCCTGTTTGCCTTCAGGGATAACTCTGCCAGTTGGCAGGCTTGATTTCTGGTTTTGTATAATCTCGGTTCCTTTGAGAACTCAAGGTCCATACTCGAAGCCCTTATCGCATCGTTTGAAGTATCATCGAACAGTTCGTTGGGACATATCTCGGGAACACTCTTTATGAAATCCACTATCTTTCC